>DKNB01000046.1:0-845 GCA_002470125.1 Gallionellales bacterium UBA7399
CTCAACTGCTGACGACAATCAAAATGCGGTGACCATTCATGTTCTGCAGGGTGAGCGTGAGGTGGTTTCTGGGAACAAGAGCTTGGGACAGTTCAACCTTTCTGATATTCCACCGTCACCACGTGGGATGCCTCAGATTGAGGTAACCTTTGATATTGATGCTAACGGTATCCTGCATGTGGGCGCAAAAGATAAGGCCACCGGAAAAGAATCTAAGATTACTATCAAAGCTAATTCCGGCCTGTCTGAGGCTGAAATTCAACAAATGGTTCAAGATGCAGAGACGTATGCCGAGGATGATCGAAAGGCAATTGAATTGGTTGGGTCTCGCAATCAGTTGGATGCATTGATTCACTCCACTCAAAAAGCCATGAAGGAGCATGGCGAGCAATTGAGCGCGGAGGAAAGGGCCACCGTGGAATCCGCCTTGCAAGAGGCTCAAGATGTCGTAAAGGGTGACGATAAGGAAATCATAGACGCCAAGTCTGGAGCCCTTTCTGCTGCCGCACAAAAGCTGNNCTGTCGGAGAAAATGTATGCGGCTCAGGCTGCCCAATCAGGTGACCCTTCTGCGCAGACTGAAAGTGGAAAAAATGATGGCGATGTGGTGGATGCTGAATTCACCGAGGTAAAAGATGAGAAGACAAATGATGATTCAATAAAAGACGATAAAAAATAAGTCGTTGTGAGATAAGAAACGCCAATGGTGTAATCACCGTAACTTCGAGACTACGTATGTAAAAATGAAAAAACGCGATTATTATGAAGTTTTAGGTGTAAACCGTGACGCATCAGAAGAGGATATAAAGAAGTCTTATCGCAAGCTGGCGATGAAGCACCACCCCG
>DKNB01000046.1:898-10256 GCA_002470125.1 Gallionellales bacterium UBA7399
GACCGATTTGGGCATGCCGCCGCAGATGGCAGCATGGGCTCCGGGGGGGGCTTTGGGGGTGGCTCATCCAGCTCTCATTTTGGCGATATATTTGGTGATATATTTGGCGCTGGGATGAGTGGGGCAAGCTCACGAGCGAATAATCATATGCATCGTGGTGCGGATCTAACGTATAACCTAGAGGTTACACTAGAGCAAGCCGCGCGCGGTACGGAAACGCAAATTCGTATACCCACCATGATTAAGTGTGACACTTGTCATGGGAGTGGCGCCAAGCCAGGCACAAGCACAACAACGTGCACAACCTGTGGTGGACATGGTCAGGTACGCATGCAGCAGGGAGGGTTCTTTTCTATCCAGCAAGCCTGCCCCAGATGTCACGGCAGTGGGAAATCAATCATATCGCCGTGTGGATCCTGTCACGGCTCAGGTCGCATTAAGCAGCACAAGACGCTATCAATAAAAATTCCAACCGGGGTGGACAACGATGATCGCATTCGCTTGTCCGGCGAGGGGGAGCTTGGTAGTAATGGCGGCCCTCCTGGCGACCTGTATGTGGTTATTCGTATNNCAAGCCACACTCAGTATTTCAGCGAGATCACAATGATCTTCATTGTGAAATGCCCATTAGTTTTGTGGTGGCAGCCCTAGGTGGGGAAATCGAGATTCCCACCTTGGATGGATCGGCGCGTATTAAAATTCCAGCTGAATCGCAGTCAGGTAAGGTTTTCCGTCTTAGGGGTAAGGGTATCAAGGGGGTGCGTAGTTCAACCTTCGGGGATCTGCACTGTCATGTGATGATAGAAACTCCGGCCAGCCTGACCGATCGACAAAAAGAATTGTTACGAGAGTTTGAGCAAATCAACGAAGCAGATAGCGCGCGGCATAGCCCACGTGCGAAATCTTGGATGGACAAGGTCAAGCAATTTTTTGAGTAGCAAATATTGGTTGTTGTAACTCACGGGTCATCTTGGGATGACCCGTTTCACTTTGTTCATTGTGCGACTTGGCATATCACAATCCACCTGACCACCCTAATCAATCGCCGGTAACATGAGTTTTTGCAGGCAAGGCCTAGTAAATAATAGTCCATGCATTCCCCAAATCTATTGGGTTGCAATGACTTGGTGGAAGTTATTATGGGGATGCGTGGAGGGGTCGTAATATGAAGGTAGACCCACATCGTGGTATAGTTTGCGCCAAGGAAAAGCATACCGATTACATAGTGTTGCGTCACATCAACAAATAAATATACAAATCAAGGGGAAAGTATAGTGGCGGTTAAAACTCGACTTCATCGTAGTGAATTGGCTGTGCCAGGTAGCAACCTACGTATGCTTGAAAAGGCACCAACGGCAGGTGCAGATGTAGTTTTCTTGGATTTAGAGGATGCAGTTGCCCCGGACGACAAAGAGCAGGCACGCAAAAATGTTATAGCGGCCCTAAATGATATGGACTGGTCGGCTTGCTCTGTCTCAGTAAGAATCAACGGACTTGATACGCATTGGTGTTATCGGGACATTGTCGACGTGATGGAGGCGGCTGGGGACAAGCTTGACACGATTCTTATTCCAAAGGTTAACAGGCCGGATGACGTTTATTTTGTCGCAACACTGATGGAGCAAATTGAGTCGGCTAAAAAATTTAAGCCAGTTAATATTCATGTCCTTATTGAGACAGCGTTAGGTATGGCCAATATTGAACAAATTGCCCAAGCTTGCCCATCCCGTATGGAGGCAATGGTGTTCGGTGTGGCCGATTATGCCGCCTCCACACAGGCCCGTACGACAAACATGGGCGGCGCCAACCCAAATTATTCGATACTGACCGATGCTGATGAAGCCGGAAAACGGACACGTCATTGGGGCGACCAATGGCACTATGCTTTATCAAGGCTGGTGGTTGCATGTCGCGCTTATGGGCTCAGGCCGATTGACGGCCCCTTTGGAGACTTTAATGATCCGGAGGGATTTTTGGCGGTGGCGCGTGGGGTCGCTGCCCTAGGGGTGGAGGGAAAGTGGGCTATACATCCATCACAGATTGCCTTGGCCAATGAAGTTTTTACGCCTAACGAAGCTGAGGTTGATCGTGCCAGAAGCATAATAACCAACATGGAGCAGGCCGCGCGCGAGGGTAAAGGGGCGGTCTCACTTAACGGTCGCCTTATCGATGCCGCATCCATTAGGCAGGCGCAAGTTTTGGTTGCCAAGGCAGATCAGATACAAGCAGCCAAGCCAAAATCTAAGTGAGCCCACGCCATGAATATTCATGAATATCAAACCAAAGATCTGCTTAGGCATTATGGCGTTCCCGTGCCATCCGGACATGTCGTGCACACTGAGACACAGGCGGCTAAGGCTGCGGAAGAGATAGGCGGATCGCGTTGGGTAGTTAAGGCGCAGATTCACTCTGGCGGACGGGGTAAGGCAGGCGGTGTTAGGGTTGGCAGCAGTATAAATGAGGTAAAAAAGATTGCAGGCGAAATAATTGGCAGCCTTCTGGTTACCCACCAGACTGGGGCGGAAGGACGGCTGGTTCGCCGTGTTTTGGTTGAGCAGGCCAGCAAAATTTTGCATGAGTATTATGTTGGGCTAATTATTGATCGCGCCACACGTCGAGTCACGTTGGTGGCATCCTCCGCAGGGGGGGTGGATATAGAGGTGGTGGCACAACAAACGCCAGAGCTCATAATCAGGGAGGTTATCGATCCAGCGGTGGGCCTACTTGACTTCCAATGCCGTAAGGTTGCTTATGGGGTTGGCTTGAAGGGGCCTCTGCTACCACAGGCGGTAAAGATTATGAAGGGACTATATCGCTGCCTGCGAGATAGTGACGCCACCATGGCAGAGATCAACCCATTGGCCGTTGTCGAAGGCAATCAGTTGCTGGCCCTAGACGCAAAGATGTCGTTTGATGACAATGCACTGTACCGTAGACCGACAATTTTAGAGCTTCGAGATTTTGACGAAGAGGACCCCAAAGAGGTCGATGCCACGGGGCACGGCTTGAACTATATCGCCCTGGATGGCGATGTGGGCTGTATCGTAAACGGTGCCGGTCTGGCAATGGCAACCATGGATGCTATTACCTTGCATGGTGGCAGACCAGCCAACTTCCTGGATGTTGGCGGCGGAGCAACACCAGAAAAGGTTGCCAATGCCTTCCGTATCGTGCTGCAGGATCCTGCAGTAAAAATCATACTCATTAATATTTTTGCCGGAATCAATCGTTGTGATTGGATTGCCACTGGAATTATTCAGGCCATGCGTGACCAGAATATAATAATGCCGATTATCGTACGATTGGCTGGTACGAATGTTGAGGAAGGGCGTGCCATCCTCAGTACATCGAAGTTCCCCTTCATTATTGCCAGCAATCTTAATGATGCCGCTGAGAAGGCAATGATTGAGGTAAAGAAAATTATAAACCAAGCAATGCCACTGACAAAGGGGCGCCCATGAGTGTTTTTTTGAACAAAGATTCACGCGTTATTTTCCAAGGATTCACAGGGCAGCACGCCACCTTCCATGCCGAAGAGGCGATGAAGATCGGCACCAGGGTGGTTGGTGGAGTAACCCCAGGCAAGGGTGGCACGCAACACTTGGGTCTACCTGTGTTTGATACCGTAGAGGAGGCTGTGCAAGCAACGGGCGCAGATGTATCGGGTATCTTTGCCCCGCCCCCATTCGCTGCCGATGCGATCATGGAGGCCGTAGACGCGGGAATCAAGACGATAGTCGTTATCGCGGACGGAATCCCTGTTCAGGATATGGTGCGTGTGGAGCGTTATCGGTTGGACACCAACTCAATGATCATTGGCCCAAATACCCCTGGCATTATTACTCCTGGTGTGGGTAAGGTTGGCATTATGCCCTCCCATATTTACAGTCCAGGACGAGTTGGGATCGTCTCGCGCTCTGGTACCCTGAACTATGAGGCTGTTGCACAGATGAGCGAGCTGGGCTTGGGCCAGTCATCATCCATCGGTATCGGTGGAGACCCAATAAATGGCACCGACTTTGTGACTGTGCTTAAGGCCTTTGAGGACGACCCGGACACGGATGTGGTGTTAATGATCGGCGAAATAGGTGGCCCGCAGGAGGTTGACGCGGCACGCTGGGCAAAAAATAATATGCGAAAACCATTGGTCTGCTATGTTGCCGGTCTGTCTGCCCCTGCTGGGCGACGCATGGGGCATGCGGGTGCCATTATTAGCAGTGAGTCAGATACGGCAACCGCTAAAATCGACACGATGGAGGCGCTGGGCATGTTTGTTGTACGCAACCCAGCGGACATAGGGGCCACCGTGCTGAAGGCCGTAAGGTCACGGGACTGATTAAATCTACGAAACCATGAGCCCAGACAGCCAAAAAATATGTCTGTATAGTAAATACTAAACTCAGCACCAGGCTAGGAGTTTGTTGGCTCTCGGCCAAGACACCTCCTTTCTGCAAACCACGATGGTTCTTGCCATATGCTTACATTTCAGCAAGTCATTCTGACGCTCCAGCAGTTCTGGGATAAACAGGGCTGCGCACTACTGCAGCCCTACGACATCGAAGTGGGCGCTGGCACTTTTCATACAGCCACTTTTCTACGTGCAATCGGACCTGAGCCTTGGCGTGCAGCGTATGTGCAGCCATCACGTCGTCCCAAAGATGGACGCTATGGTAAAAACCCAAACCGCTTACAGCACTACTACCAGTACCAGGTTGTACTTAAGCCATCCCCAATTAACATCCAGGAGCTCTACCTAGATAGTTTGCGTGTGCTGGGTATTAATACCGTTGAGCACGACATTCGTTTTGTCGAAGACGACTGGGAGTCGCCAACACTAGGTGCGTGGGGCCTGGGTTGGGAGGTGTGGTTGGATGGGATGGAGGTGACGCAGTTCACTTATTTTCAGGAGGTTGGCTCGTTGCAGTGTCGTCCGGTGCTGGGGGAGATTACTTACGGACTGGAGCGCCTGGCGATGTACTTGCAGGGTGTGGAAAATATCTACGATTTAGTGTGGGCGAAGAATGGTAACAATGTTGTGACGTACGGAGACGTATATCACCAAAACGAAGTGGAGCAGTCTAGGTATAACTTTGAGCACTCCAACGTCGAGATGCTGCTCCGACACTTTAACGAGTATGAGGCAGAGGCCAAGCGTTTGATTGCTGAGGGGCTGGTGCTGCCTGGATTTGAGATGGTAATGAAATGTTCGCACAGCTTTAACATGTTAGATGCGCGCGGCGCAATATCGGTAACTGAGCGTGCCACTTACATAGGCCGTGTGCGTACCCTGTCTAGATTGGTGGCGCAGGCGTACCATGACTCGCGTGAGGCACTTGGTTTTCCGATGTGTAGAAATGAAACGGGAAAATAGATGAGGCAGACTTTATTGATTGAGTTGCTGACAGAAGAGCTCCCACCCAAGGCGCTTGAGCGGCTCTCCGTTAGCCTTGCCAATGAGGTCTTTGGTATGTTGCAGGAACATGATCTGGTTGATAAGGACAGTATCTGCACCCCATTCGCTACACCACGTCGACTGGCCGTCACGATTGCTGAGGTGGAGTCGCAACAGGTTGATCGCGTGATAGAGCGTAAGGGACCAGCGGTGGCCGCTGGCTTAGATGCACAGGGGAGACCAAGCAAGGCGCTGGATGGGTTTATGCGTGGTGCGGGTGTAACATTTGATCAGCTGCAGCGTGGTGGTGTTGGAGAAAAGACAGAGCACTTCGTTGCGCGTGTAAACAAAAAAGGCCAGAGCCTTGAGATGTGCTTGAGTGAAATTGTTGCCCAGGCTTTGAAAAAGCTACCCACCCCAAAAATAATGCGCTGGGGCGACTCAGAATATCAATTTGTGCGGCCCGTACATGGCTTCATTGCACTGCACGGCGATCGCTTGCTGTCTGGTAATGTTTTTGGACTGCAGAGTGGGCGTGTGACGCGTGGTCATCGGTTTTTAAGGGCCGACGAGATATCAATCTCGTGCGCGGATGATTATGAGGAGACATTGTTGGTGCACGGCAAGGTCGTGGCCTCTTTCGCAAAGAGACGCGCCATCATTGAAGAGTGCCTCAAGGTCGAGGCGCACAAGTTTGGCGCATACGTAAACCTGCCCAACGAATTGTTGGACGAGGTGACGGGGTTAGTTGAGTGGCCTGTGGTGTACGTGGGTGAGTTTGAGGATGAGTACCTTAGTGTGCCACAGGAGTGCCTTGTGCTTACTATGCAACAAAACCAAAAATATTTTCCATTGCTAGATGACGCTGGCAAATTACTCAATAAGTTTTTGATTGTTTCTAACATGGAAACCAGCAACCCCCAAAATATTATTGCTGGCAACCAGAGGGTCGTGAGACCGCGATTGGCTGATGCCAGATTTTTTATGGATCAAGATAACAGGCAAACCCTGGAGTCTCGTGTTGTTCTGCTTGGCAATGTGATCTACCACAATAAGTTGGGCACACAGTTGCAACGTGTCGAGCGGATGACGGTCTTGGCTGGGGCTATCGCGCATCAACTGAATGCTGAAAAATCAGTGGCCGAATTGGCCGCACGGCTAGCCAAGGCTGACCTGACAACGGACATGGTGGCTGAGTTCCCTGAGTTGCAGGGCGTTATGGGGCGCCACTACGCGTTACGTGATGGAGAGGACGGGGTGGTGGCCGATGCCATTGCGGCACACTACCATCCACGCTTCTCGGGCGACACCCTGCCCCAGGGCGCGATAGCCTGTGCGGTGGCCCTAGCTGACAAGCTAGATCTGTTGCTGGGGATCTGTGGCGTGGGCCTGATCCCAACCGGTGACAAGGACCCATTTGGCTTGCGTCGTCACGCGCTTGGGGTGTTGCGCATCCTAATTGAGACACCGTTACCATTGTCATTGGATCAGCTGTTAAGGTGGGGTAGGGATGGCTTTGGCACCAAGCAATTGGATGAGGGTACTGTGGTTAGCGTGTACGAGTTTATGTTAGACCGATTGCGTGGCTACCTGAGTGAGGGACACTTCTCTTCAAATGAAATTGAGTCAGTTATGTGCCAAAGTCCGGTTCGAATGGACCTCGTGATATCACGTCTGGAGGCGATTCGTGTCTTCCGCAAGCTTCCAGAGGGCGCAGCGCTGTCTGCCATTAACAAACGCATTCAAAACATACTTAAAAAATCTGCAAAGACTGGGGCCACGGTCCAGCCCAAGTTGCTGCAAGAAAACGCGGAGCGCAGCCTTTACGAGGCGGTGCAGCGTCTCTCCCCACAGGTTGAGCTTGCAATTGAAGGGCGAGATTACACTGGCGCACTCACTGCGCTGGCCTCGGTTAGGGCGGAGGTGGATGAATTCTTTGACCAGGTTATGGTGATGGCAGAAGACGATGCTGTGCGAGCCAATCGGTTGGCTTTACTAAGCAGTCTGGGCGACCTAATGAATACAGTTGCTGATATCTCTAAATTGGCGGTCTAATCTAGGTGCCGATGAAAAGATCTTTTACTCTTACCGGTTTCTTTCTTTAAGAGCCTGAGATATGGTCTTCCTACGCTCGTTAATTTTTGCCCTGCTACAGGCTGTCATTACGCCAGTGTACACGTTGATTGCAATACTCACGTTCCCGTTGCATCCCATCACGCGCTATCGAATAATATCCGGCTGGGCCTTGACCATGCTGTGGCTGCTACGCGTGGTATGCGGCATACGCATGGAGGTGCGCGGCGCTGAAAATATCCCAAAACGCCCATGCCTGGTCCTGTGCAAACATCAATCAGCATGGGAGACCATTGCGCTGCAAAAGGTATTTCCACCACAGGTTTGGGTTATAAAGCGTGAATTACTGTGGCTTCCTTTTTTTGGCTGGGGCCTTGCAATGACTAGCCCAGTGGCCATTAAACGTAGCGAGGGCCGCGAGGCAATTAGGCAATTGCTGCGCCAAGGCAAAGAGCGCTTGAAGCTGGGGTTTTGTGTTGTTATTTTTCCAGAGGGGACGCGCGTTAATTTTGGTGAGCGGGGGAGGTACAAGATTGGTGGTGCGCTTCTGAGTGAATCCAGTGGCGCACCGGCGATCCCTGTAGCACACAACGCTGGAAAGCTCTGGGGACGAAACTCTTTCATAAAGTATCCGGGCGTTATCACCATGAGCATAGGTCAAGCTATTGAGCCTGCCGGACTTAAGGCCGAGGAGATTAATCAGCGTGTCGAGGAGTGGATCGAGACGGAAGTCATGCGGCTACCTTGATGCTCAGCATGCTAAAGCTACCGACTGTCCCGCCGACCATCGAGAAGCGCACGGTGGAGCTGGGCGGAACTTCGATTGTCTACACCTTGAGGCGAACCGGCCGACGTCGTAGCATAGGCCTGTGTATAGACGACAGGGGACTGACGGTTAACATACCGCTGCGTGCCTCGGAAAACTGGCTGCACAGCGTGCTACATGAAAAAGCGAGCTGGGTAGTCAAGAAGCTGGAGCACTGGCAGGTGAAGAGGGTTGTATCACCAGGTTGGCGAGACGGACAGATATCTTTTTTCGGTGACATGCTTGCTTTGTGTGTGGTCGCTAGCTTGTTCGAGACGCCGCCGAGGCGTCACGACGCAAGATTGTTTGTGTATGTTGCGGACGTCACCGACGAGACCATGATAGGGAAAGCTGTAACACAATGGTATCGAAGTGAGGCGACGCGCGTACTTGAGGAGCGTGTGGCGCACTATGCACCCATGATGAATGCATCGCCGCGTGCAGTGAAACTCTCGTCTGCGTGCACACAATGGGGAAGCTGTACCTCAGCTGGCGCAGTGCACCTCAACTGGCAGCTTGTTAAGGTCCCGGTCAGATTGATTGACTACGTCGTGGTGCATGAACTCAGCCATTTGCGGGTGATGAACCACAGCCCGGCTTTTTGGGAAACGGTGCAATCCGTGTTGCCGGATTACCCGGCGCTGCGCCGTGAACTCAAGCAGGAGCGTCTGCCCGCGTGGTGAAACGGTAGACGCCGTCCGGGTGGCGGGTACGCTGCACGCGTTGCGCAAACCACAGCCAGTGCAAATGCGCAATGGCTTCGCCCATCGCAAACGTCGTTTGGTGGAAATCCAGCTTGCGTTTGAACAGCACCGGCAGCACATCGAATGCGCTGCATGGTGCGGCGCTGCACGCGGCCTGCAGTTCTGCCAGCCGATCCGCGTGGTGGGTTTGCAGCTGGTCAATCCGCGTGTGCAAGCCGGTGAACGGTTTGCCATGCGAGGGCAGCACCAACGTATCCGCAGGCAGTGCGCGGAACTTGTCGATCGACATCAAAAACAAAGCCAGTGCGTCAGCCTCCGGCTCCTGGGGGTAGACGCTGACGTTGGTTGAAATCCGTGGCAACACCATGTCGCCGCTGATCAGCA
>DKNB01000039.1 GCA_002470125.1 Gallionellales bacterium UBA7399
GTGGTTCAACTATTTATCAAGCGCTATCCTCAGGTTAAGCTAAATCTACATCAAGGTAGCCCCACTCAAATTGCCCAACAAGTTCTCAATGGGGAGGCGGATATTGCCATCGCAACCGAGAGCCTCTCCATGTATGAGGAGCTCATTACCTTGCCGTGTTACGAGTGGCATCACTGTATCGTTGTGCCAGCAAAGCACCCCCTCCTAACAGAGGGCAAATTGTCTCTAGAAAAAATTGCCCGTTATCCAATCATTACTTACGATTCAGCATTCAGTGGTCGCGGTAAAATAAATGCCGCGTTTGACGCACACAAAATTAAACCAAATATCGTACTGACCGCTATCGATGCAGATGTAATTAAAACCTATGTCGAGTTAGGATTGGGCATAGGTATAGTTGCTCAAATGGCATTTATTCCGGAGCGCGACAAGTCATTACGCATGATAGATGTTGGAAATTTATTCAAATCAAGCACAACACGCATCGCCGTTCGGCGCAACGAATTTTTACGTGGGTACACCTACCACTTCATTGAACTGTTCGCACCTCACCTTACTCGCGAAGCGATCACCCAGGTTACACACACGAAAAAATCTGCACCACACAACCATTCAAATTAATTGCCTCTCGATAAGCATGGCATCACCATAACTAAAAAAACGATATCCTCGCTCCACTGCATGGCTATAGGCAGAGAGTACTGATTTCATTCCACCAAAAGCGCACGCCAGCATCAGCAAAGTGGATTTTGGCAAATGAAAATTTGTCAGCAAAACATCCACCACTTTAAATTGATACCCTGGTGTAATAAAAATACTAGTCTCTCCATTTCCAGAATGGAATTTACCTTGCTGTGCCGCACTTTCTAGCGCACGCAAACTAGTGGTACCCACTGCTATAACCCTTCCACCCCGTGCGCGCGCCTGAAGAATGGCGTCTATGGTTTCCTGAGAAATCGTATAACGCTCTTTATGCATAACATGATCGCGGACATTCTCCACGCGCACCGGCTGAAAAGTTCCGGCACCGACATGCAGAGTTAAGTAGGTCAGCTGTGTACCTTGAGAACGTAAGGCAGCAAGCATTGGGTCATCAAAATGCAATCCTGCGGTTGGCGCAGCCACGGAACCGGGTTGGCATGAATACACGGTCTGATAGCGATCCTCGTCTTCTAGATTGGCAGTATGTGTAATGTAGGGTGGCAGGGGTAGTTGTCCATATTGCTCCAATAACGCAGCCACACACTCTTTACTATCAAAGCGCACACATAAAAATTCTCGTTCACGTCCCAACACTGTGATAGACAGTTGCTCTGCCACTAAAATTTGGCAGCCTTGTTTTGGCACATGACTAGCGCGCACCTGCGCCAATGCATGGTGGTCATCTAAAATTCGTTCGATCAGTAACTCAACCTGACCCCCACTCTCCTTGACGCCGAATAAACGCGCCTTTAAAACGCGTGCGTCATTCAGTACTAACACATCATGCTTTCGCATTAAAGATGGCAAATCTCTAAACAACAAGTCTTGTTTGGATTCACCGCTCACGCACAGCAATTGGCTGGCATCGCGTTGCTTCGACGGATACTGTGCTATCAATGACTTGGGGAGTGTGAAATTAAAATCGCTGGTAAGCATTGGACCATGCACCCCAACCATTAAAAAATTTCATTTTCACGCAAATACCGCCATTGTCCGCTAGGTAATTCACCTAATTTGATCTTACCTATACGAACACGCTTCAACCCAGTAACCTTTAGGCCAACTAACTCACACATACGACGAATCTGACGCTTCTTTCCTTCGCGTAAAATAAAGCGTAATTGATCATCGTTCAACCAAGAAACCTTAGCTGGCTTAAGTGGCGAACCGTCTAATTTTAAGCCATGGTTTAACATCGTTAGACCGCCAGTTGAAATTCGACCTTGCACGCGCACCAAATATTCCTTATCAAGAGCGGAGTCCTCGCCAACAAGTTGTTTAGCAATACGGCCGTCTTGGGTCAATACCAGCAAGCCCTGAGAGTCAATATCCAAACGACCTGCCGGTGCGATACCCCTCAGCTGCATAGCACTAAAAGGTATCGCTGACTGATCGCCAGCAAAACGAGATGAGGCTTTAATCAAGGTGACGGCTGGCTTGTGATTATCTTCTGCTTGTCCAGATACAAAACCAACAGGCTTATTCAGCAATATAGTCACGCGTGTGTTTTGTTGTGCCTGTGCAGCACGATTTAATGTAATACGCTGATTAACATCTATCTTTGTTCCCAGCTCAGTTACCAACTTGCCGTCCACCAGGACCCATCCACGTTCAATATAGCCATCCGCCTCACGGCGAGAGCACAAACCTTGCTCGGACATTAGTTTAGATAATCGTATCTTTTCCATATTTTTAAAAACAATACTCCAATGCTGCCATCTTAATTAGAAACAATATTTCCAGAGAAATTTAGACCCGCACACTGATAAAAGTGCTCCAAATTATTTAAATCATCCAACACCATCTCTGCTCCATCAAAATTCTGCTTGTCTGTATAGGAATTCGTTGTAATGAAAGTTTTCAATCCGGCGAGTAATGCGGCATGCAGGCCATTCTCAGAATCTTCCAGTGCAATGCAATCAACCGCCTTAAGACCTAACTTTTCCAACACCCATAAATAAATATCAGGTGCCGGCTTTTTGTGCTGCACAGTATCAGCACACCCAATGACATCAAACAACGCTTCGCCATTCAAACCAAGATTCTGCTGCAAAAGTGTAACAACATTATCTCGTGATGTAGTGGTTGCAATGGCAATCCTAAGTCCAGCTCCCTTTGCTTCCATCAACAAACGTTTAATATTTGGACGCAATGGAATCCCACCTTTTCGTAACAGCTCGATGTAATGCGAAGTTTTAACGAGATGAAGATCTTTTACAAATGCATCATAGTCTGCCGGCTTTTGAAAGTCAGTGGCATAGGTGGTCACAAAATACTTAATTCTTTCTTTTCCACCAGTCACCTTAAGCAAATCATTATACAAAGAAACATCCCAGCTCCAATTAAGATTTCTTTCTAAGAAAGCCCTGTTAAAGGACAGGCGATGCGCCTCTTCGGTATCCGCCAATGTCCCGTCCACATCGAAAATTATAGCTTTGATTTTCATTTAATCTCTTCACTAGCGATTTTAGCTGCACCCATCAGGCAACACCCTCATCTGACTGAGACTGCAAGATCTTAAGGTAATTTTTGATAGTATTGGAGAAGCCCTATAATTAGCAAGATTAATTAAGCGGTACCCCTCAATGAAGCTTGTTTCTGCACATAAACTTATCCTAGCTTTTTCTTTCGGCTTAATTGCCGTTTTAGGCTTTGCTCCATTTTCACTATTTCCTCTTGTCATAATTTCACTAGCCGTTCTATTTTGGTTATGGGAACACGCAGGCACAGGACGTATGGCGGCCTGGCTGGGAGCATGCTTTGGCTTTGGTTTATTTAGTGCGGGTATAGGCTGGCTGTACATCGCACAACATGACTATGGTGATATGCCTGCCCCGATGGCGCTTATAACAACCATCCTGTTTTCCGCATTTCTGGCTCTATTTCCAGCGCTGACCGGCTACGTACAAGCAAAACTGCACGCCCCACGCTGGGCACGCTTAACATTAGCAATGCCGGCGCTTTGGGTGCTATCAGAATGGGTGCGCGGACTATTGTTCACTGGCTTCCCTTGGTTGACGTTGGCTTATTCCCAGGCTCCCATTAGTCCTCTCGTTGGTTACGCGCCAATATTTGGTGTGTATGGCGTATCACTTGCAGTAGCAACAACCGCGGGATTACTCACGTTCCTATCGAGAATGCAGTCTAAAAATCAAAGCAGGATGGCTCTTGCAGGACTTCTTGCAATATGGCTAAGCGGTGCAGTGTTACGCAACATAGAGTGGACTCAGCCAGAAGGGGGCCCGCTGAAAGTTGCATTGCTACAGGGTAATATTCCACAAGAACTTAAATTTCAAGAAAACAGATTATCCAGCACACTAGAAACATATCGCCGACTAGTTCTAGAAAGTGACGCACGTTTAATTGTTCTGCCAGAAACTGCGCTGCCACTCATGCGCCACACTCTGCCAAAAGATTACATCGATACACTGAGTAAGCATGCTATAAAAAATAATGGTGACATTTTAATTGGATCGTTTGAAAGCAACGACAATCTTTACTACAACGCTGTGTTCACAGCTGGTACGGCAAGCAGCCAAAGCTACCGAAAAAACCATTTGGTACCTTTCGGTGAATTCATTCCCCTGCGTCCAGTGTTGGCCTGGATCATCAACGAACTGCTGAATATTCCAATGTCTGATTTAATGCGTGGCGGCGAACAACAACCAGTTCTGTACATTGCAGGGCAGCGCATCGCTGTGCAAATTTGCTACGAGGATGTATTTGGGGAAGAGGTAATTCATTACCTTCCAGAAGCAAGTTTACTAATAAATGTCAGCAACGATGCTTGGTATGGTGAGTCACACGCCGCCATGCAGCACCTGCAAATCGCACAAATGCGCGCCCTGGAGACGGGGCGCATGGTTTTGCGTGCCACAAACACTGGTGTGACATCCATCATAAAACGTGACGGCACAATCCAACAAATTCTACCGCAACACAAGGAGGGTACACTCACTGGCTCAGTGCAGGGCTATGCCGGCAGCACACCCTATGTGTTCTATGGCAATGTAGTTATACTCGCCTTTTTGATGGCAATGTTAGGCATGGCAAAGCTTACGCAGTGTAATTTATTTGTCCAACAAACTCCCCGCATTCTCAAAAAAACAAAGCACTTAGGATAAAAGCATCCACTCGTAAATATGAAATGGGTTTGTTATCTCGTTTGCTGCAAGGACGGTAGCCTTTATTGTGGTATTACCAATGACCTCAAAAGGCGGTTGATGGCACACAATGCTGGCAAAGCAGCAAAATACACTCACGGACGTCGCCCAGTGAAGCTGGTATACACCGAACCATGTGTTAACAAGTCTGCCGCCCTAAAACGTGAATTGCAGATTAAAAAATTATCACGAGCAACCAAGCAAGCGCTATATCACACCAAGTGACGGTGGTAATTTTCAAAATAAATTGTCGAGGTGCCCATCTAAAAATACTTAATGCCTGTGCCATACTGCACAACAAATTTTGTTCACGCACACCCAAGCATCCCCGCAAATCATCAAAAATTAAATGCCAATTTAATTTGATGTATATCAAATAAAGGCTATAATTTACGCACGTAACAACTTATTTGCCGCACATCCGGATATTTTACGCAGAAGTCATCCATGCACAAACAAACCCATGGCAATCCATTAAAAACAACATGTTCTACATGTCATTTGCGAAAACTATGCCTGCCTGCACACTTGACCGATGCAGAAATACCACGTCTAGACGCATTAATTACCCGTAAGGGTGTTTATCGTCATGGTAGCGCCCTATATCGTAATGGAGATAAATCGCAGGCCCTGTATGCCATACGTACCGGTGGGTTCAAAACTCAAATTCTAAACGAGGAAGGGCACGAACAAGCTACCGGATTTCAAATGGCCGGCGAAATAATCGGTATGGACGGTATAGATAGTGACGTACACATCTGTGACGCCCTCGCACTAGAGGATAGTGAGGTGTGTGAAATTCCATTCGACGACCTAGAGGAGCTTAGCCGAGAGCTACCTCTCTTACAAAGACACCTGCACCGCATTTTGAGTCGAGAGATTGTACGTAACCAGAACACCATGCTACTCCTTGGATCAATGCGTGCAGAAGAACGCTTGGCTGCCTTTCTGCTTAATCTATCACAACGCTTTTCGGTACGAGGCTACTCGCCCACATCAATTCAACTACGAATGACTCGCCAAGAGATTGGTAGCTACCTAGGATTAAAACTAGAAACGGTGAGTCGCGCATTATCCCACCTGCAAGAGGCGAAGTTGATAACTGTCTGCAATAGATCCCTGGAGATACTTTCATTGGCCGGATTGCGAGCCTGCATAGGAAAACGCATACGCTAAATGATCGCATCACACCAACAAATGCGTAACCTACTTTTACTGCTGTGCATAATTCTATCGACTAGCTGCGAACAGTCCAAGCCAACCAACCCATTTCAGGCGATTGATCTCAGCTGGCGATACACAGAACCCGTGGATTTCAAGTTGACCGGGTCCAACGGAAAAATATACAAATTATCTGATTTTAAAGACAAAGTGGTGGTGGTGGTATTTGGCTACACTTATTGCCCAGAAATTTGTCCTACCACCTTAGCTGATTTGGCGCAAATTATGCGCTTACTCCACAAGGATGCAGAAAAAGTCCAGGTACTATTTGTTACACTCGATTACGAGCGCGACACACCCAGTTTGCTGGCCAAATATATCCCCTCCTTTGACCGCTCTTTTATTGCCTTGTATGGCGACTCCGTGACTACCGCACAAGCGGCTAAGGTATTTGGTGTTACATACGAAAAAGAGGCCACCAAAAGCGGCTACCTCATTAATCATTCGGATGGCACCTACTTGATAGGCATAAACGGTAAGTTGGTATTATTATCTCCTTATGGTCAGAATGCCGAAGTATTGGCGCGCGACATTAAATTGCTATTAAAACTGACACACTAAATTTGGATTCAGCCAGCCCCCTCGAGATTGGGCAGCAACATTAGTCTATATTCAGTCTCAATATTGAACTCGACGAGGCTCTGGGTGCGAATTGATGTAGACATAGATAGCTTACGTAGCTTCATAGTTGACAACGATATACGGTGGGTGTTAACTTGAAGCAGCGCCGATTTGAAGAACAGCTTGCGGGCGCTTTATAAATACAGCTAAAGCGGGGAAAGCCCGGTCTAGCTAGAGCTACCCGGGTTTTTATTTTGCACAAAGGGGGGTGTTATGCCAAAGCAATCCAACCACACAGAGCAGCTGCATCAACTTGAGACACGCGCAGTCCATACGGGTACCACACGCAGCCAATTCAATGAGCACAGCGAGGCTCTATTTCTCACGTCCAGCTTTGTGTTCGACAACGCAGCCCAAGCCGCAGCACGATTCATAGGCACAGAGCCGGGTAACATCTATTCGCGCTTCACTAATCCGACTGTCACCATGTTTGAAGAGCGCCTAGCCGCCCTAGAGGGGGCGGAACAGTGCGTAGCGACAGCATCTGGCATGTCGGCTATTTTGGCATGCTGCATGGGTCTACTGCAAAATGGCGATCACATTATCGCCTCCCGCAGTATATTTGGCTCGACGGTAAATTTATTTGGCACTATCTTGAAGCGCTTTGGCGTAGACACCAGCTTTGTTTCTGCCACAGATATAGGGGAGTGGGAGGCTGCCGCACGCCACAATACAAAGTTATTATTTCTGGAAACCCCATCAAACCCACTAACTGAAATATCAGACATTGCAGCTATTGCGGCCATAGCAAAACGCCATGGCGCATTACTAGCGGTGGATAATTGTTTTTGCACGCCCATATTGCAACGACCACTTGAGCTGGGCGCAGACATTGTGATCCACTCCGCCACCAAATATCTTGATGGCCAAGGGCGCGTATTGGGTGGCGCGGTTCTAGGTAGCAAGGAAATCATGGGGCCCGTATATCAATTTCTACGTACGGCCGGACCCACCATGAGCGCATTCAACGCATGGATTTTTTTAAAGGGTATAGAAACGCTGGCAATTCGCATGGCTGCTCACAGCGCTAACGCGCTGCTTGTAGCGAAATGGCTCGAGAAACAACCCAATGTATCGCGTGTATATTACCCCGGCCTGCCATCTCATCCACAACATCAGCTGGCAATGCTGCAGCAAAGCACTGGTGGTGGCATTGTTTCATTTGAGGTCAAGGGAGGCAGAAAGGCAGCTTGGCATCTAATCGACAGCACACGTATCATTTCGATTACCGCCAACCTGGGCGATACGAAAACTACACTAACTCATCCAGCCACCACCACGCATGCCCGTATAACACAAGAAGCCAGGGACGCTTCTGGCATTACCGAGAGCCTGTTGAGAATTGCGGTTGGGTTAGAGGCGGTCAATGATATCCAGGATGACCTAGCACGTGGCCTGTGATAACAATCACCCCTGCCGCATAGGAAGCGTTTTTAGCTGTCCATGCAGGCAATATGCAATCGACACTCGATGTGGCAGGTCACCAACCTACCTGAACAAATAATGGGTCGGCCCAATTGTGACCATCGATCATGACATTGCAATTTTGGCAGCCAAGGTTGGGGCAAGCCTAAAGCGGCATGGCTATTTGTTATCCACAGCCGAATCTTGCACAGGCGGAGCCGTAGCGAACGCCATCACTGATATTCCTGGTAGCTCTGAATGGTTTGATTGTGGATTCATAACTTACTCGTCTGAATCAAAAAGAGAAATTCTGGGTGTAACCCAAGATAGCCTCGTAAATCATGGTGCAGTAAGCGAGGTTGTGGTGCGCCAAATGGTAACCGGCGCATTACGTCACAGTCGCTCAGGGGTAGCGTTGGCGGTCAGTGGTATTGCTGGTCCGACAGGTGCAACATCAGGCAAACCCATTGGCACAGTGTGGCTTGCCTGGGGAATTAAAGGGGGGCCGCCAATTGCATGCCTCCATTATCTTCACGGCGACCGAACAGAGATTCGCAAACGGTCCACATTATTAGCCCTGCAGGGCATATTAGACCTGCTGGATGGGGCAACAAAAACAGCCTAAGCACACATTATCAGTAAGGAGCGCCTCCGCTAGGAACCACTTTGAAGGCTTTCTAAATCCGAACTCACATAGCTTATGCCATAATCACGTATCACTTCAGAGGGAGAGAGTTAAATGGATGACAACAAAAGCAAGGCGCTCGCAGCGGCACTAAGCCAAATTGAAAAACAATTTGGCAAGGGCTCCATTATGCGTCTAGGTGAACATGATATCGTGCGTGATATTCAGGTGGTCTCTACTGGATCTCTTGGGTTGGATATCGCGCTAGGTGTAGGTGGGCTGCCACGTGGTCGTGTTATAGAGATATACGGACCAGAGTCATCCGGCAAGACCACCCTCACATTGCAAGTTATCGCCGAAATGCAGAGGCTGGGGGGCACAGCCGCATTTATTGATGCGGAGCATGCGCTAGATCCTCAATATGCTCAAAAATTAGGCGTTAACGTAAGTGAGCTGCTTATTTCTCAACCAGACAATGGTGAACAGGCGCTAGAGATTGCCGATATGTTAGTGCGCTCAGCTGCTGTCGATGTGGTGGTAATCGACTCAGTGGCGGCATTGACTCCAAAGGCAGAGATAGAGGGGGAGATGGGGGAGCCGCAAATGGGCCTGCAAGCACGGCTCATGTCTCAGGCATTGCGTAAGTTAACCGCCAATATCAAGCGCTCCAATACGACAGTAATATTTATCAATCAGATACGTATGAAAATCGGTGTAATGTTCGGAAGTCCAGAAACAACAACTGGCGGTAATGCGCTGAAATTTTACGCCTCAGTTCGATTGGATATTCGTCGTATCGGTGCAATCAAAAAAGGTGACGAAGTAATTGGTTCTGAAACCCGGGTAAAGGTGGTCAAAAATAAGGTGGCGCCGCCATTCAAGCAGGCAGAATTTGATATTCTATACGGTGAAGGCATATCACGCGAAGGCGAAGTGGTTGAGCTTGGTGTATTACATAAAATCGTCGAAAAAGCTGGTGCCTGGTACAGCTACAACGGTGAAAAAATTGGCCAGGGGAAAGACAATGCGCGCGAATATCTCAAAGAGCACCCCGATATGGCAATTGAAATTGAAAATAAAATTCGTGCCATAGTCGGTGTGGCCTCGCTCAACAATGGCACAGAAAGCGACGACAAAAAAGATTGAGCTCAGCCTGCGCACTCGCGCCATGCGGTATCTGGTGCGACGTGAGCACAGTCGCGCCGAACTTCACAAAAAACTTATACCCAAGGCCTCCCCAGAAGACAACATAGATGGCCTATTGGATGATTTGGTAGCACGTGGATGGTTATCAGATTCCCGCATGGTAGAACATATTGTTCACATACGTCGCAATCGCTTTGGTGTTCAGCGCATCACACACGAACTTCGCCAAAAAGGTATAGCCGAGCACTTGATAAGTGAGGTACTGCCCCAGATGCAAAATTCCGAACTGGAAGCGGCTCGCGATATTTGGAGCAGGCGATTTGGTATCCACCCAGAAAATATAAAAGAAAAAGCTAAGCAGGCACGCTTTTTACAGTCTCGGGGATTTATGTTGGATGTAATCTCTAAGGTGCTGCGAGGCGGGGAAGATGGTGAATAAACATCACAACCAAGTAAACGCTACCTGTTGTGGTGGCGGAGAGGGTGGGATTCGAACCCACGGTACGGAAACCCGCACAACAGATTTCGAGTCTGTCGCATTCGACCACTCTGCCACCTCTCCATAGAGTTTAATTTTACCATCTCCAAAGCATAAAAATAGGCAGAATATTCTATGCTCCAGTCAATCCGGTCATCAACCTCAAGACGTACGGGTGTATGGTCTTCTGTGTTTACATCACTAAGCATCATTGGTCTCGTGAGCTGCTCGCCTAGCGAGCCGCCAAAAAAACCATGGCAAGAAGAGCTGACAGTCATCGTCATACCATCTGAAAATCGTATCGATGCTGAATTTTCAATACAGCTCAGCACGCTTTTCGCAGAACACCTACATTCAAAAGTGAAATTTTTAACGCTCCCCCCCAATAGGGTTATGCAATCCATTGCCACAAACAAAGCCCACTTTGCGGCATCAGAGCTGCGCAGCAACGAGGGTGCCGGTATACGTTTTGGCCCATCGTATCAAACTGTAATCGAGCAGGCGGTATGTCGTGGCAAGCCATTGCGCCACATGACAGAGCTTCTGGGGAAAAATATTGCTGTCATTGATGGCTCTACGCAAGAAGCCGCCTTGCGCGAAGCACGTAAAAAATTTCCAGGGTTGCACTGGCGCACACGGGCAAACCAATCCCCCGCTCAATTATTAAAGGAGGTAGCAGAGGGCAAGCTGGAGTGCACTGTCGTCAACGAAGAGCAGCTTGCATTGTCACGCAACTACTACCCGGACCTAAGCTCCACCCTCAATATCTCTACGCCTTCTAATTTGGCATGGGCATTTTCGCCAAATACGGATACCGAGTTAATTCTAGAAGCGAATAAATTCTTTACCATCATTCAGAAAAATGGGAAGTTACATCGTCTACTGGATAGCTACTACGGACACAGCAAGCAATTAGGCTCTGGCGACGCCATTGAATTCATAACAAAAATGCATACTGTACTACCGCATTTTAGAGGTATGTTTGAAGAGGCTGCCACCCTCACTAGAATGAAGTGGCAGTTACTCGCCGCTCTCGCCTACCAGGAATCCCATTGGAACCCACTCGCCACATCTTCTACCAACGTGCGCGGCATGATGATGTTGACCGAAGACACCGCCGATCGCATGAGCGTGACCAATCGACTCGATCCCCATCAAAGCATTATTGGTGGCGCAAAATATTTATTATTACTAAAAGATCAGCTACCTTTACGCATCAAAGAGCCTGATCGTACATGGCTGGCTCTGGCAGCCTACAATCAAGGGTACGGGCATCTGGAGGACGCACGCATCTTGGCAAAGCAGCAGGGTTACAATCCAGACAAATGGATAGACTTAAAACAGGTTCTGCCACTACTAACGCAGCCCGCATATTTCGAACAGACGAAATATGGCTATGCTCGTGGTGGTGAGGCTGTATTCTTGGTGGAGATAGTACGCAAACACTATGAACTGCTAACCAGCCTGGCCGTGGGTGACGTGCCCAGATCAATCAAACCCGTCAATAATTATAAGATTCCAAAAAAGAGTGGGGGGTAGGCGAATTTCTTGCTTACCAAGAAAACTTAATGGACATAACTTTCACGTACTCTCCATTAAATTTGGTTAACCCTGATTCAAGTTCAACGCGCCAAGCATAGAAAATCTCAGGGAAATCAGGGCCCCTAACAAGTGCCTGCAGCGCAGCAAAATCGGCGGCACTCTTGTTTAAGATCCGCTTTAAACTCAAGATAATTCTATAGAAATCTGCACATCTCGCTGAAAAATCCTTAAAGCGTAAATCACCCGCCAAATAAACAAGGATGGGGCTCTCCTCCTCAAAGAACTCATCATTCACTCGCTTAAAGTCATCCATTAGACTCATGATATTTTTTTCAGAAATCTCTCGATCCGTCTCGCTTAGTATTTTTTCAGGTTTTGGAAAAATACTTTTCAAGAGTGTTGCCAGTTTTTGACAATTTTCTTGTAGCTCAGCCGATAGCTCTCTGCGATGCGCAAGAACATCGCCCCTAGGCTCAATAGAGCGATCTAAAATGGCGCCTAACGTTGAAATTCCAAAAATTTCCATACTTATCTCCTTGTACTTTAAAAGACAACATCTGCGCACCCAGGCAGATATCTATTAATATAAATCAATGCATCGATTTTCACGCATTGGACACCAATGTACAACAAACAAAACTTGCGCTTTTATTGAGTATAGCTTCTCCAGGGTAGCGAACGTAGCGCATTGCAAAAAATAATTTTATTCGCGGTCACACAACGTAAGGCTCTCGCGTTCACAAAAACCACTCGATCTGACATTCGCTTTGTATCAAAATTACACCGCCGAGATATATTCCAGGTTACCCATGTACGGCCTTAGTACCTCTGGCACAAAGATGCGTCCATCTTTTTGCTGATAATTTTCAAGAATGGCAACCAGCGTACGCCCCACAGCAAGGCCGGAACCATTGACCGTATGCATCAGCTCTGGCTTTCCCTGATCGTTACGAAAGCGTGCATGCATGCGTCTCGCCTGGAAGGCTTCAAAATTAGAACAGGAGGATATCTCGCGATATGCATCCTGGGCCGGAAGCCACACCTCGATGTCATAAGTCATCGCTGCCGAAAATCCCATATCTCCCGTGCACAGTTGCACTACCCTGTACGGCAAGGCCAATTTTTGTAGGATAACTTCGGCATGCCCCAACAATTGCTCCAGGGCTTCATGAGACCCTTCTGGATGCACAATCTGCACCAACTCCACCTTATCAAATTGATGCTGACGAATCATGCCACGTGTATCACGCCCATAAGAGCCAGCCTCGCTTCGAAAGCATGGCGTATGCGCCATCAACTTTAACGGCAACTGATCCAGCGGGGTTATGCTGTCGCGCACGATATTTGTTAATGGGACTTCTGCCGTCGGAATTAAATACAGGGCTTGCTCATCTCCCTCGTCAAGCTGACGTGGCACACGGAATAAATCATCCTCAAATTTTGGCAGCTGCCCAGTGCCACGCATAGAATCCGCGTTGACTAGATATGGCACGTACACCTCAATGTAGCCATGCTGCTCAGCATGCACGTCGAGCATGAACTGCGCCAAGGCCCTATGCAGGCGTGCCAGCGGGCCTTTTAGCAAAGAAAAACGTGCACCACTAATCTTGGTGGCAGTCTCAAAATCGAGTCCACCAAGACCCTCTCCGACGCTGACGTGATCCCTGATCTCGAAATCAAATTTTTTTGGCGACCCCACACGACGCACTTCGATATTGTCGCTTTCTGATTTTCCTATGGGCACCCTGCCATCGGGAAGATTGGGAATAGTCAGAAGAAAGGCCTGAAAATCATTCTGGATACAATCAAGCTGCATCTCAAGCCCCTTGAGCTCGTCACCCAGGCCGGCCACCTCCATCATAATTACCGACACATCCTCACCTTTGGCCTTGCTTACGCCAATCTGCTTGGAGATACTGTTACGTTTAGACTGCAGCTCTTGTGTGTTAGTTTGAATGGTCTTACGCATGCCCTCCAACTGCTCAAACCGACCCACATCCAATAGGTAGCCGCGGGTAGCCAGGCGCGTCGCGATACCCGCCAAATCATTGCGCAATACTTGTATATCCAACATACCTATCTCCAGTACAAGGCGGCCATATTCCCAATATAGCCATGGCGGCTGCAATTATTTTTTATGTTTACTTGTCGCGGCATCTAGCTCACGCAAACGAGCCATCTTTTCAAAAATTTGCTCCTCCAGGCCCCTCTTGGTGGGCTGATAAAAATGCACCTCCGGCATGCCATCCGGAAAATAATTCTCCCCCGCCGCATAGCCCTCTTCCTCGTTGTGTGCGTAACGATAACCCTTACCATAATCAAGCTTCTGCATAAGCTTAGTGGGTGCGTTACGCAAATGCAGTGGCACCGGGCGTGATTGATCTTGTGCAATCAAATCACGAGCGGCATTATACGCGACATAGCCCGCGTTCGACTTGGCGGCAGCTGCCATATAAAGCACTGCCTGTGCCAGTGCCAGCTCACCCTCTGGTGAGCCCAACTGTTCGTAAGTCTGGGCGGCATTCAGTGTCAGCTGAATCGCACGCGGATCGGCCAAGCCGATATCTTCCCACGCCATTCGCACAATGCGTCGCGCCAAATAACGCGGGTCCATGCCCCCGTCTAGCATACGCATCATCCAATACAGTGCAGCATCTGGATTGGATCCGCGGACTGATTTATGTAGGGCGGAGATCTGATCGTAGAAGGCCTCACCATTTTTATCAAAACGACGCACACCCTGCACCAGGGTGGCATCCAGTAGGGTTGCATCAATGCGTTTGGCTGAACCGCCCTGAACAGCGGCCTCCAGTTGCTCCAAAACGTTTAGCAGCCGTCTGGCATCGCCATCCGCATGGCTAACAATTCTCTCCTGCACGCCGTCCTCAAATTCAACGCCCACAAAGATCAGTTTCTTCGTACGCTCTAGCAGCTGACCTAGCTCAGTCACTGATAGACTTTTAAGTGTGTATACCTGGACGCGTGAAAGCAAGGCATTGATTACCTCAAACGAAGGATTCTCTGTGGTCGCACCTACAAAGGTAATCAGGCCCTGCTCAACGAATGGGAGGAACGTGTCTTGCTGAGATTTATTAAAACGATGCACCTCATCCACAAACAGCATGGTATGGCGTCCACTTTGCTGCAGCACGTGCTGCGCTTGAGCAATGGCATCACGAATATCCTTTACCCCAGACAGTATGGCTGACAGCGACACGAATTCAGCGTCAAACGCTGAAGCCATCAGCCTAGCCAGTGTCGTTTTTCCAACTCCAGGTGGCCCCCACAGAATCATGGAATGGGGTCTTCCAGAATCAAAGGCCAAGCGCAATGGCCTTCCCGGCCCAAGCAAATGAGACTGTCCAATAACGTCATCGACATTCTTTGGGCGCAATCGATCTGCCAACGGTGCCGCTGGCATAGGGGAGTCAAACAAATTATCGCTAGCAAAAGACATACTGTACTTACCGCAGCAAAGGTTGACTCTCAGGATTAGCGCAGGTAGCGAAGGGCTTACTCACCTAGTACGTCCACTCCCTTTGGCAGTACAAACTTAAATAAGTGAGCCGGCAGCTGTGGATTGCGCTGCAACTTCGAGAACCGAAGTACGGTGGTATGCCCAAATGCGTCCCTTAATTCCATGACGATCAACTCAGACTGGGAATTGAATGCCATGAGCACCTGATCAAAGCCAGAATCCTGCTTGCGTGGCAATGCCTGCAGCCAATCTAGGCCCTCCCTTACTTCACGATCGCTCAACTCAAAGTCACGCTCGATTTCATTTCTACCGGACAGTAACGCTGCCGGGCTACTGCCAAGTGCGGTATCTATTTTTTTTACTACAACCTGATTCAACTCGACGTCATACAGCCAGAACCTCTGGCCGTCCCCCACAATTATTTGTTCGAAAGGTTTTCGATAGACCCAGCGAAACTTTCCAGGGCGCACGAACTGCATGGTGCCAGAGGCCAGTTGGATACGCTTCCCACTTTTATCCTTAACCTCCTGAACAAAATTAGCTTGTGCTGATTGCGTGGACGCAATGAAATCTTTTAATTTATCCGTGGCACCGGCTTGCGCAAGGGAGGGCAAGAAGAAAAGCCACAACACAAAAAACTTACGCATATATAATTTCTCCCTGCACGAGCCCTTATTTATAGGAGGCGCCGTGGACCACGGTTAACCTATCACTCCGGTCTCGCGGGCGCGATAACTTCACGATTACCGTTTCCCTGCATCGGTGTCACGACTCCGGCGCGCTCCATCTGTTCCACCAAACGGGCGGCACGATTGTAGCCAATTCGTAAGTGGCGCTGCACTAAGGAGATGGAGGCGCGACGTGACTTCACCACAATCTCCACCGCCTGATCGTAAAGCGCATCGGCCTCTGCGCTTGCGCCACTTTCGGAATCACCGTCCGTTGCAAGCTCGTCCGCGGAGGTCAGTACGCCCTCGATGTACTGCGGTGCACCCTGCATCTTGAGGTACTCAACAACACGGTGTACCTCCTGATCTGAAACAAATGCGCCGTGGACCCTCTGCGGGTAGCCAGCCCCAGGGGGTAGATAGAGCATATCTCCCTGACCGAGCAGTGCCTCTGCACCCATTTGGTCTAGGATGGT
>DKNB01000054.1:0-1300 GCA_002470125.1 Gallionellales bacterium UBA7399
GGGTGCAGGTGGTCGGAGGTTCGAATCCTCTCGCCCCGACCACATGATTAACACCTGAGGCGTGAGCCTGGGGTGGAAACGTTATCTGCCAGTCACTCAAGATCCAAGCATTTGGAAAGGCCGCGCATGACACGTCGTCTTCAGAGTCAACCTAAAGTTAAGATCTAATCCCTTGAACTCTTCTAATCACCACCGCCTAAGCGTCCGACACAGTTGGCTCTTTGTGCTGCCCATAGCGCTCCTGCTCGCCGCCTGCAATACCATGCCAGGCAAGTCCGACACCTCCGCCGACACGTCGAAGCGCCCACTCAAAATTGGGTTGGCTCTGGGTGGCGGTGGAACCCGTGGCTTTGCGCATGTGGGCGTCATCAAGGCCCTGGAGGCCCAGGGGATTACGCCAGACATTATCGTGGGCACCAGCGTGGGCTCACTGGTGGGCGCGCTTTACTCGTCCGGGCTGAGCGGCTTCAAGCTGCAGGAGGCGACCATGCTCCTAGAAAAAAATTCAATGGTTGACTGGGGCTTCCCCGACCGTGGATTCCTGTCCGGCGAGTCCCTCGAGCAGTTCGTAAATAATGCGGTCAAGAACAGGCCGCTCGAAAAGCTTCAGCGCACCTTCGCGGTGGTCGCGACAGACCTCAAGACGGGTAACGAGATCGTATTTAGGACGGGCAACACGGGGCAGGCCGTGCGGGCATCCTGTGCGGTACCCGGAATATTTAAGCCCGTGACGATCAATGGGAGAAGCTACGTGGACGGCGGCCTAGTTAAGCCGGTGCCGATCAGTGAGGCTCGCTCGCTTGGCGCTGACTTTGTGATTGCGGTTGACATATCCAACGTGCCAGAAAACAACCAGGCGGACTCGACCACCCAGGTCCTGCTCCAGACGTTTGACATTATGAGCCAGGCCATCAATCGGTACGAGCTGCCCAAGGCCGACATCGTCATCCGCCCCACCACGAGAGAGATTGATCAGATGAGTCTGAGCGATAAGAGTGCGGCCATACTCGAGGGGGAAAAGGCCGCTGCCGCCATGATGCCTCAGATTAAATCAAAGCTGGAGGCGCTACGCGCTGCCCGCCTGCTGGAGAGTGGCGCGCACTAGGCGGCTAAAGCTTATTTAAAACAAGTCGGCTCGTAAATAACATAAAATACGTACGCCGCGTCTGCGGATGATCTTTGGTGGGACCCCGGTGGGTTGGTATGCTGTCACCCCGGCTCACTGGGATAACTGATTCGTGTTTAACAGCAACGGTACAAACTTTAGATGAATAAAAAAGTCTTCTGGTCGGTGATTGTG
>DKNB01000054.1:1381-2547 GCA_002470125.1 Gallionellales bacterium UBA7399
GATGGCGCGGGCCGACCCG
Source organism: Gallionellales bacterium UBA7399 (assembly GCA_002470125.1). Taxonomy (GTDB): domain Bacteria; phylum Pseudomonadota; class Gammaproteobacteria; order Burkholderiales; family Gallionellaceae; genus Nitrotoga. The sequence continues at coordinate 1,401 of DKNB01000054.1, forward strand.
TGCCGGTGATGGTTGCCATCGCCAAGGCCGGCGACATTGATGTGATGATCAACGCGCTGGGCACCGTCACCGCACGCAACACCGCGACCGTAAAGCCACGTGTCGATGGCCAGCTGGTTCGTGTCTCCTTCCGCGAGGGTCAGTTTGTGAAGGCGGGAGACCTGCTGGCTGAGATCGACCCGCGCCCCTTCCAGATGCAACTAGACCAAATGAACGGACAGCTTATCCGGGACCAGGCGCTACTTGCCAATGCCAAGCTCGACCAGGTTCGCTACCGTGGACTGCTGGCCAAGGACTCTATCGCCAAGCAGCAGGTTGACACGCAGGACGCGCTGGTGAGGCAGTACGATGGTGTGGTGAAGGCGGACAAGGCCTCGGTGGACAACGCCAGGCTCCAACTTAGCTTCGCACGCGTCACCGCCCCGATCGCGGGTCGTGTCGGTCTGCGCCTGATCGACAACGGCAACATGGTCCGCAGCGCAGACGCGGGTGGCTTGGTTGTGATCACCCAGACCCAGCCCATCAATATTATTTTCTCCATCCCATCGGATAGCCTTCCCCCCGTCTTGAGTAAAATGAAGGGCGACAAGCGTCTTGTGGTGGAGGCGTGGGATCGCGATAACAAGAATAGGCTAGCACTCGGCACCCTGATGACCATCGACAATCAGATCGACATTACAACCGGAACCGTCAAGCTCAAGGCCGAGTTCACGAACGCCGACAACACACTTTTCTCAAACCAGTTCGTTAACATTCGCCTGCGCATCGACACCCTGCACGGGGTTACGCTCGTACCAACCTCAGCACCACAGCGAGGCACGCAAGGAAACTTCGTGTACGTGGCGGACGAAAACAAGACGGTCAGCATCAGGCTGGTCACGTTAGGCCCCGTCTCCAATGGCATGGTGGCGATCGAGAAGGGCTTAGCCCCCGGTGAGGGGGTGGTCATCGACGGCGTGGACAAGCTTCGTAGCGGCGCAAAGATTGAGGCTAGCATTGCCGGTGAAAAGGGAGGGGAGGGCAAGCCCGCCCCCGAGGACGGTAAACGCGAAAAACGGCACAGGCCGCCGGGCGAGAGTAAGAACGGGGCATGAACCCCTCGCGCCTATTCATCATTCGGCCGGTAGCGACCTCCCTGCTAATGGTC
>DKNB01000063.1:0-4854 GCA_002470125.1 Gallionellales bacterium UBA7399
GCACCTTCTGTTGCAACACTTCACTAATATCTCGCCCCAACATCAAAAACGCTCAAGCTCGGCGTGTGATAACCGCCCATTATGGACATGCATAGCGCCAAATTCCGCACAACGCTGTAAGGTAGGAATGGCTTTCCCAGGATTAAGCAAACCGTTCGGATCAAAAGCATCCTTAACCGCATGAAATTGGCCGATCTCAGCATCCTTGAATTGGATGCACATCTGATTTATCTTTTCCATGCCAACGCCGTGTTCACCAGTAATAGATCCGCCCACTTCAACGCACAACCTCAAGATACGACCCCCAAATTCTTCGGTACGCGTTAACTCGCCCTCCTTATTTGCATCAAATAAAATCAATGGGTGCAAGTTGCCATCTCCAGCATGAAATACATTAGCCACTGGTAAGTCGTACTCCTTTGACCACAAACTAATTTGACGTAACACATGCGACAACTGGCGACGCGGAATTGTCCCATCCATACAGTAATAATCCGGTGAAATTCGTCCCATTGCAGGAAAGGCGGCCTTGCGCCCCCTCCAGAATTGGAGCCGCTCAGCTTCATCAGCGGCAATGCGTATTTCAATTGCACCACTCTGTTGTAATATTTCACGCACTACGATCACATGCTCCAACACCTCTGCACTGGTACCATCAAGTTCACAAAGCAAGATTGCCTCGGCATCACAGGGATAGCCGGCATGTACAAAATCTTCTACCGCTCGAGTAGCAAGCTTATCCATCATTTCTAAGCCAGCTGGAATAATTCCGGCAGCTATTATATTGCCTACAGCCTCGCCAGCTTTAAACGCATCATCAAAGGACGCCAACAAAACTTGCACACACTCCGGCTTGGCCAACAACTTCACGGTAACCTCAACGATCACTGCCAACATACCTTCAGATCCAGTCATCAGCGCCAACAAGTCGTAACCTGGGGAATCTAGAGTTTCTGCACCAATGGTTAGTAATTGACCCTCCATCGTCACCACTTTTAACATCAAAATATTGTGCACCGTTAGACCGTATTTCAGGCAATGCACCCCACCAGAGTTTTCTGCAACGTTACCGCCAATAGTGCAGGCTACCTGCGAGGATGGGTCAGGTGCGTAATATAATCCATACTTAGCAACAGCTTCCGAAATTGCCAGATTGCGCACACCCGGCTNNTGCCAAACTCAAAAGTACCCCACCGGCCAATGGCAGTGCCCCGCCAGAGAGTCCCGTTCCAGCGCCGCGGGCCACAACCGGCACGCACACAGAATTGCATAAACACATTATGGCCTGCACCTGCTCAACCGTCTCAGGCAAAACTACCGCCAAAGGTAATTGACGATAGACCGACAGCCCATCACACTCAAAAGGACGTAGATCCTCTTTGTCTGTAAGTACAGCCTCTGGTGGCAAAAGTTTCTGCAGTTCAAGAATGAGTGCCTTATGCACATCTCCATTGCACGGCGATTCTTTCTTCAAAGAAAACATAAAATTAATCACCAAAAGAAATTAATACACCTTAAGACTTCAGCGGTGCCAAACAAGGGGGCGCAGTCAAAAATGACCTACGCACAAAGGGGTCGCCGAATAAAATGTCGCCCATAACAAACGCTGGAGTATGAGGCTAACTACACATCGATTGCAAAAAAGAGGATTGTCCGAAAATTGAAGATCAGCAACTCGCACCGGTTAAAATTTTATGGCGCCTAGATATTGGAGGCCTGCTTGCTTTTGGGGCCATTCACAATATCAAAGGTAATTTTTTGACCCTCCTTAAGGGGCTTGAATCCACTCATGTTGATCGCCCAAAAATGCGCAAACAGATCTTCGGTTCCATCGTCTAGTGTAGCAAGGTCACAACCCTTTGCGTCATTAAATGATTTAACCATACCGCTTGCCATGTCTTTATCTCCCTCGACTAAAATTAAGTAAATTCTCATCAAACCACTTAAGTCCCAAGGCGCCAGGGACGCCACACAGTAAAGGTATCATGGAAAACAACGCCTAAACGCCCACATGCCTTTACTCCAATTCCAATAATTTCGTCAAGTATTAACACATAATTATTGTTAAATAAATTTGAAAAAATATTCTGAATAATTGAACATACATCTGCACATAAATGCAACAATACCAGTCATGAAAACAAAAAGTGAGAGCACATCGTTACTAAAAATAGAACGCAGCAAAATCAAGCCGCCAAAAATGTATAAGGTGCTTCTATTTAATGACGAGTACACCACCATGGAGTTTGTTATAGAGGTCCTGCAAACCTTTTTTTCCATGAACTTTGAGTGCGCCACTCAATTAATGCTAAAAGTTCATCATGAGGGCTTGGCGGCATGCGGGATCTTTTCCAAAGATATCGCGGAAACCAAGGTGGCACAGGTTGCCGTATTTGCCAAACAACACGGGCACCCACTACGCTGTGCAATGGAAGGAATGTAATTCTTATGATCGCGCAAGAACTTGAAATCAGCCTACACTTAGCCTTTGTTGAGGCACGCCAAAAACGATTCCAATTTATCACTGTGGAACACCTGCTGCTCGCCATGATAGACAATCAGTCCGCGGCACATGTATTGCGTGCCTGTGGTGCGGATATTGAAGAATTGCGCGCAGTTCTGATTGACTTTATTGATACCCACACGCCCATCTCACAAGGCACCACTGAAGTTGATACGCAGCCTACCGTTGGCTTCCAGAGGGTCATTCAGCGCGCGATTCTACATGTTCAATCTTCCAACAAAAAAGAGGTCTCCGGTGCAAACATTCTGGTTGCCTTATTCGGTGAAAAAGATTCGCATGCTGTTTTTTTCTTAAACCAACGTGCCATAACACGACTAGATGTAACAAATTACATCGCACATGGGATCGACAAGGAGACTCAATCTGGCGCCAAAAAGTCAACGGATACCGAAACAGATCAAGAGCAAGCTCAAAAGAGCGCACTGCACGACTACACTCTTAACCTCAATGCGCAGGCATCTGCTGGGAAAATTGACCCCCTTATAGGGCGCGAAATTGAATTAACACGCGTCATTCAAACCCTGTGTCGACGTCGAAAAAATAATCCATTATTGGTTGGCGAGGCTGGCGTAGGCAAAACTGCCATTGCAGAAGGATTGGCACGTCGAATCAAGGAAAATAACGTTCCGGACGTTCTTAAAAATGCCCAAATATATGCACTTGATATGGGCGCACTACTGGCTGGCACTAAATATAGAGGGGATTTTGAACAACGCCTAAAGGCCTTGCTAAAAGAATTGGCCGACGAACCTCACGCTATCTTGTTTATTGATGAAATACACACTCTAATTGGTGCGGGGGCTGCATCCGGAGGGACAATGGATGCCTCTAACTTACTCAAACCAGCATTGTCAAACGGAGCATTAAAATGCATTGGCGCCACCACGTACCAAGAATATCGGGGTATTTTTGAGAAAGATCATGCGCTATCGCGTCGCTTTCAGAAGATAGACGTGCCGGAACCGTCCATTGATCAAACCATTGAGATTCTAAAGGGCCTGAAGTCTCGCTTCGAAGCTCACCATGGAATAAAATACAGCTCCGCCGCACTCACTAGTGCAGCGGAGCTTTCTTCACGATTTATAAATGACAGGCACCTCCCAGATAAGGCAATTGACGTTATAGATGAGGCTGGCGCAGCACAGCGCATCCTCCCAAAATCAAAACAAAAAAAGCTCATCGGAAAGCATGAAATAGAGGACATCATTGCCAAAATTGCGCGCGTACCATCACGCACAGTTTCCTCTGACGACATCAATCTATTAAAAACATTGGATCGCGATTTAAAGGCTGTGGTGTTTGGTCAAAATATTGCCATAGACATATTGGCACGCACCATAAAAATGGCTCGCAGTGGTCTAGGAAATCCACAAAAACCCATTGGCAGCTTCTTGTTTTCCGGTCCAACTGGCGTAGGAAAAACAGAAGTGGCACGTCAGCTTGCTTTTGCAATGGGCATGCCACTACACCGATTTGACATGTCCGAGTACATGGAGCGTCACGCTGTATCTCGACTCATTGGTGCGCCACCAGGTTATGTTGGTTTTGACCAGGGTGGGTTACTGACCGAGGCAATCAACAAGCAACCGCATTGCGTGCTCTTACTCGATGAAATAGAAAAGGCACACCCAGACATATTTAATATCTTATTACAGGTAATGGATCATGGCACCCTCACTGATAATAATGGGCGCAAGGCTGACTTCCGTAATGTAGTTATAATTATGACAACCAACGCAGGCGCCCACGCACTAAGTAGTGCAAAAATAGGATTCACCAACAGCGGAGTGGCTGGGGATGACTTAGCAGAGATAAAGCGGATGTTCACCCCAGAATTCCGCAACCGTCTGGACGNNTAGATAAGTTCCTGATGCAACTTGAGGAGCAGCTGCACGAAAAGAAGGTTGATGTTACTTTTACTGCAGCAGTGAAAGCATACCTCGCAAATGTTGGGTTTGACCCCTTGATGGGCGCGCGCCCAATGGCTCGACTCATTCAAGACACCATACGAAGTGCATTAGCAGACGAACTATTGTTTGGCAGGTTATCCAACGGCGGGAAGGTGACCGTCACACTGAATAGTGACAATAAAGTTGAGCTAGAATTTATAAAAGAGGTTGTTTCAATATAGACACAAAGCCAATTCACCGCCTGTGGAAGCAGGCGGTACATTCATTTTCGGCGCATGCGATGCAAAATAAACTCACGCAATGCTGGCACGAATGAAATGGCGATCACCGCACTCGTCGCCAAGGTTAAATTGTCCTTTACCACTTGCATGGCGCCCAGAAAATAACCCCCAAAGACAAAGCAACCAATCCACGCGATAC
>DKNB01000063.1:4863-5057 GCA_002470125.1 Gallionellales bacterium UBA7399
GCCTACCGCGCTGAACACAACAAACAGCTGGTAGCGCATCAAGCCAATCCCAGCAACAAATGGTGCAAAAGTTCTCACGACGGGCAAAAAGCGAGCGAGCACGACAGTCTTTCCGCCATGCCTTTTATAAAAGTCTTGCGTCTTAACAAGATGCTTACGGTCAAAAAGAACCGGGGTGGTTCCTGCAACTAATC
>DKNB01000075.1 GCA_002470125.1 Gallionellales bacterium UBA7399
GACTCTTGAGTTACAGGTCGATGGGTGCTCAATCTAAAGCGCGAAAGTGAGTGGGACCATGAGTGGATTAACAGTTTTGAAGACAAGCTCAGGAGCGAATGTTGTTAAGGGTTAGTAGAATAATTTGTGTGCTGGCGTTGGCGATCCCAACCGGATGCGCCGTGGGGCCAGACTACAAGAGACCGGACGTCATCGTCCCGGCCGCCTACACGGGTGAGTCCAACCATTGGAAGCTGGCAGAGCCAAGAGATGCGGCCCTGCGCGGCAAGTGGTGGGAGGTGTACGGCGACGTTCAGCTGAACGCGCTCATGCAGCAGGTGTCCATATCCAATCAGAATATACGTAGCGCCGAGGCGCAGTATCGCCAAGCGCTGGCCCTGCTTGATGCCGCACGCGCACGCTACATGCCTGTCGTGAATGTGAGTGGAACGCACACCCGTGGCCAGGGTGCGAGCGCAACCAACTCAGGCATAACTATCCCGGGGAACCCTTCGGCGGCAATCATAAATACAAATCGATTGCTGATGCCGGTCAGTTGGGAGGCTGATCTATGGGGACGCATAGGCCGCACCGTTGAGTCCAACCAGGCCTCAGCAGAGGCCAGCGCTGCCGACCTGCAGTCGGCACTCTTAAGTATCCGATCTACGCTGATACAGACCTACTTTCAGTTGCGTATTAATGATGTGCAACGCAGGCTGCTAGAGCAAACTTCCGCGGCCTACGAGCGGTCTCTCCAGATCACCAAGAATCGTTACGAAGCCGGTGTCGCTGGGCGCTCTGACGTGACCCAGGCGGACACCCAGCTAAAATCCACCCAGGCGCAGGCGATAGACCTCGGCGTGCAGAGATCCCAGCTTGAGCATGCGATCGCCGTGCTGATTGGCAAGGCCCCGTCTGGATTTTTGATTAGGCCGAATCTGGTCCTACCAAAGTTGCCAGAGTTGCCTCCCGGCCTGCCGTCAGAATTGCTAGAGCGCCGTCCAGATATTGCGGCAGCAGAGCGACGTATCAAGGCCGCAAATGCTCAGATTGGTGTGGCCCAGGCCGCATACTTCCCGTCCCTGATCTTTAACGCCTCAACCGGCTACCAGAATTCATTGCTCTCANNCCCTGCCAAGCCGGGTGTGGTCACTGGGTCCGACCATGGCCACCACACTGTTTGATGGGGGGCTGCGGTCAGCGCAAAAAGAGCAGGCGATCGCCGTGTTCGATCAGAGCGTTTCCGACTACCGTCAGGTTGTTTTGACTGGCTTTCAGGAGGTTGAGGACAGCCTCTCTGCGTTACGAATCCTGAGCGAGGAGTCCAAGGCGCAGAAAGAGGCGGCCAAGTCTGCGCAGGAGTCCGTCACGCTCTTTAATAACCAGTACCTGTCCGGCACGGTGAGCTACCTGAATGTTATTACGGCACAGGCGGCTGCCCTCGATGCGGATGTGCGCGACCTCAATATCACTGGAAGAAGTCTGCTCGCTAGCGCGGCCCTACTAAAGGCGCTTGGTGGAGACTGGAAGTCAGACAAAAAAATAAACTGATACGCATGATCGTCACGGCGTCACCCAAAGCGCTTACCAATCAATCCTCGTAACAAGTTCGCCCACACTTTAGCTGGTGGCATACCCAAGTAATTGTGGCCAAAAGGCTGCCTTTGAACCCACTGCTGGTAGGGTGATATGGGCTTATTTTGTTATAAAAATGACCGAGGGCGCGTCACTCTTTGCAGTGTGTTAAACGAGCCCGGGGTGCGAATTGACCGTTTGTATTTTAATGGGTAGCATACCCGCTTTGAGTGTTTTGAAAGGCCATTACATGCAACGCAAATTCATTGTCGGAAATTGGAAGATGAATGGCGCGCTGAGCAGTAATGAGTCCTTGTTGAAAGAGGTGGTCGGTGGCCTGGCGCAGATGTCGACAGTCGACTGCGCGGTGTGCGTTCCCTTCCCGTATCTTGCACAAGCCCAGGCATTGCTACGCGGAACATCCGTAGGGGTGGGGGCACAGGATGTGCACCAAACCAATAAAGGCGCCTACACTGGAGAGGTTTCGGCCTCCATGCTGCATGACTTTGGCTGCACGCATGTGATTGTCGGGCACTCAGAGCGACGTAACCTGTATGGCGAAAGCAGCCAACTGGTAGCGGAAAAATTTTTAGCTGCCCAGCAGTCAGGGCTGACACCCATTCTCTGTGTCGGTGAGACCTTGGAGCAGCGTGAGGCCGGTACGACCGAGGCGGTCATAGCGGAGCAATTAGCAGCGGTTATCAAGCTGTGCGGTCCAGAATCCTTGCGTACCGCGGTGATTGCCTACGAGCCGGTTTGGGCGATAGGGACCGGAAAGACTGCCTCGCCAGAGCAGGCGCAGAACGTGCATTCGTTTATACGAAAAAGTGTCGCTGGGTCTGATCAGGAGTTTGGACGAGCCTTGCGTATACTTTACGGTGGCAGTGTTAACGCCTCCAACGCGGCCGAGTTGTTTGCAATGCCGGATATTAACGGCGGGCTAATAGGGGGCGCATCGTTGGTGGCAAAAGATTTTCTGGCGATCTGTGGTGCCGGACAAAAATAAATTAGATGACTTGGGGTAACGTGTGGAAATTTTCGTTTGGGTTGTGCATGTAATAACTGCGATAGCTTTGGTTGGCCTGGTTCTGATGCAGCACGGTAAGGGCGCGGACATGGGAGCTGCGTTCGGATCTGGTTCAGCGGGCAGCGTGTTTGGCTCGAGTGGTTCAGCTAATTTTTTAAGTCGCAGCACGGGGATAGCCACGGCGATATTTTTTATCACCAGCATGTCTCTGACTTATATTTACGCTAATCCGTCTCAGTCTCATGGTGTCATGGACAGGCATGAGGCATCTCAGTCGACGCAACCATCAGCCGCGCCGACGCCCACCTCGTTACCGAGTGACACGGGCAGCTCAAAGTTGAAAGAAATACCAAAATAATAAAGTTATGCCGTCGTGGTGAAATTGGTAGACACGCTAGCTTGAGGGGCTAGTGGCGAAAGCTGTAGCAGTTCGAGTCTGCTCGACGGCACCAAATACTCAAGCGAAAATAGGTTCTGGTTGGTCAGGCTGAGAGTGTATTACACGCAGCTGGCTGGGCAAGGCATCAAACAGATGAGGGTATATGTTAGAAAACTATTTTCCAGTCTTGCTGTTCATAGTGGTTGCCCTGGCAATGGGCGTGGCGCCAATGCTCTTGGGTTGGCTGGCCGCTCCTAATCGTCCAGACGAGGCGAAGCTCTCCCCGTACGAGTGCGGTTTCGGAGCCTTTGAGGACGCGCGCATGAAATTTGACGTGCGTTACTATCTTGTCGCTATCCTGTTTATCCTGTTTGATCTAGAAATTGCGTTTCTGTTTCCTTGGGCGGTTGTGCTCAAAGAGATCGGCTTGTTTGGGTATATCTCTATGCTGATATTTTTGGCCATCCTGGTGGTTGGATTTATCTACGAGTGGAAAAAGGGGGCCCTAGAATGGGAATAGAGGGAGTCCTAGAAAAAGGGGTCGTGACCACGTCGCTGGACGCCCTGATCAATTATGCCCGCACCGGCTCACTGTGGCCGATGACCTTTGGCCTAGCGTGCTGTGCTGTTGAGATGATGCAGGCTGGAGCCTCGCGTTATGACCTTGACCGATTTGGCATCACGTTTCGTCCAAGCCCACGCCAATCTGACGTGATGGTTGTGGCGGGCACACTTTGCAACAAGATGGCGCCGGCGCTGCGCAAGGTATACGACCAGATGGCTGAGCCGCGTTGGGTGATCTCGATGGGGTCCTGCGCCAACGGTGGCGGCTACTACCACTACTCGTACTCCGTCGTTCGCGGTTGCGATCGCATCGTGCCGGTTGATGTATACGTGCCGGGATGCCCACCGACTGCCGAAGCGTTGCTGTATGGAATTATTCAGTTGCAGAACAAGATAAAGAGAACCAACACGATTGCACGTTAGTTCTGTGTGCGGCATCAGGGTGAAAAGATCCTCTGAGCTCGGTGCCTGCAATTTAATGTACATGATACTGGTGTAAACATGAATTTCAATTTGAACGACTTGGCCGCTCGCCTACATGCGAGCCTGGCTGGCAAGATAGTGAGCCTAGAGAATAGGCTGGGCGAGCTCACCCTGGTGGTTCGCGCGGCCGACGCCTTGGGGGTCATGACCTACCTAAGGGACGACCCAGGCCTACGCTTCGAGCAAATGATGGACCTGTGCGGGGTGGATTATTCCACCTACGGCAGCGACCTCTGTGAGGGCGGCGCGTACCTAAAGTCCGAAAACGTTCAAGACATCAGCTCATCTCGATTTGCTGTGGTCTACCATTTGCTGTCGGTGACACACAACGTGCGCGTGCGCGTGCGCGTGTTTGCCGAGAGCGACGAGTTGCCGACGCTAAGCTCCGTGATAAACGTTTGGTCGTGCGCTAACTGGTACGAGCGAGAGGCGTTTGACCTCTACGGCATCATGTTCTCTGGCCACCCCGATTTACGTCGCCTGCTTACCGACTACGGCTTTGTGGGGAACCCATTCCGGAAGGACTTTCCGTTGTCGGGTCACGTTGAGATGCACTACGATCCCGAGCAAAAGCGTGTCGTCTACCGTGCGGTGTCGATAGAGCCGCGTGAGCTTGTTCCCCGTATTGTTCGAGAAGAGAGCTACGGAGGGGGGAAATGAGAGCGAACGCACTGGGTGCTGGAGCCGTCGACACGCAAACAAAAGTTTTGTTAGGCGCGTCGCGCCCCGTTTCCCATAACAAAAATGAATCCGAAGGTTTAAGCCATGGCTGAGATAAAAAATTACACCATGAACTTTGGGCCGCAGCACCCGTCTGCGCATGGCGTGCTACGGCTTGTCTTGGAGTTGGATGGGGAGGTGATCGAGCGTGCCGATCCGCATATTGGCTTGCTTCATCGCGCCACCGAGAAACTGATCGAGCACAAGACCTACCTCCAGTCGCTGCCCTATATGGACCGCCTCGACTACGTGTCCATGATGTGCAACGAGCACGCTTATGTCATGGCCATCGAGAAGCTGCTTGCCATCGAGGTGCCGCTACGGGCGCAGTACATTAGGGTTATGTTCGACGAGATCACCCGGGTGATGAACCACCTGCTGTGGCTTGGTGCGCACGCACTGGACATCGGTGCGATGACCGTGTTCTTGTACGCCTTCCGCGAGCGTGAGGACCTGATGGACGTGTACGAGGCGGTGTCTGGGGCAAGGCTGCACGCAGCGTACTACCGCCCGGGCGGTGTGTATCGAGACCTGCCGGACACTATGCCGCTATACCAGGCATCCAAGATTCACAATGCCAAAGCCATTAAGAAGATGAACGAGAATCGCGAGGGCTCCCTGCTTGATTTTATGGAGGACTTCACGAATCGTTTTCCAACCTGCGTCGATGAGTACGAGACCCTGCTGACAGACAACAGAATATGGAAGCAGCGCACCGTCGGAATCGGTGTGGTGACTCCGGAGCGGGCGCTTGCGCTTGGTTTCAGCGGCCCCATGCTCCGTGGGTCGGGTATTGTTTGGGATTTACGCAAAAAACAACCGTACGAGGTGTACGACCGCATGGACTTCGATATCCCAGTGGGGGTGGAGGGGGATTGCTACGATCGTTACTTGGTACGCGTGGAGGAGATGCGTCAGTCGAATCGCATTATCAAACAATGCATCGCTTGGTTGCGTAAGAATCCGGGCCCAGTGATCGTCGATAACTTTAAGGTTGCGCCCCCGAAACGTGAGTCAATGAAGCAGAACATGGAGGAACTTATCCATCACTTCAAGCTATTCACGGAGGGCATGCACGTCCCATCCGGTGAGGCCTATGCCGCGGTCGAGCACCCCAAGGGAGAGTTTGGCATATACATTGTTTCGGATGGCGCCAACAAGCCTTACCGCCTCAAGATCCGCGCCCCCGGCTTTGCGCATATCGCGGCGCTGGATGAGATGGCTCGCGGACACATGATTGCTGACGTGGTGGCAATTATTGGCACCCAAGATATCGTGTTTGGTGAGGTCGATCGCTAATGAGTAACTTTTTTCGTGAGCAGGGTGTTCCTGTGAGCGCCACATCCAGAGGCCGAGTGGACGCCCCTGCGATGATATTTTTAGAGGCTCTTTGATGCTATCAGTTCAGATTCAAGAGAAGACGGATCGTGAGCTAAAGAAGTACCCGCCCAACCAGAGGCAGTCTGCGGTTATGGCGGCGTTACGCTTTGTTCAGGATGAGAAGGGCTGGATCAGTACCGAGGATATGGCTGATGTTGCCGCCTACCTGGGCATGCCACAGATGAGCGTGTACGAGGTGGCGACCTTTTATAACATGTACAACCTGAAACCCATGGGCCAGCACACGCTCACGGTGTGCACTAACCTATCCTGCCAATTGGTGGGCGCCATGGAAACGCTAAGCTACCTCAAGAGCAAGCTCGGCATCGAGGTGGGTGAGGTGACAGCCGATGGCAAGTTTGGCCTGCGGGAGGGTGAGTGCCAGAACACCTGTGATGATGCGCCGCTGCTCATGGTTAACAACAAGAAGACGTGTGGCCGACTGACCGAGCAAAAAATAGATCAACTCTTAGCGGAGCTGGGCAAGCAATGAGCACCTCGATTCTTTTAAGCACCATGCAGTTCGACCAGCCGTGGACGCTGGAAAACTATCTAAAGGTGGGTGGTTATCAGGCGCTACGAAAGGTGATCTCGGAGAAGATGACGCCCGAACTGATCATCACAGAGGTCAAGACGTCTGGCCTGCGTGGCCGTGGCGGCGCTGGCTTCCCTACCGGGCTAAAGTGGAGCTTCATGCCACGCAACTACACGGGTGAAAAGTATCTCGTGTGCAACTCTGACGAGGGCGAGCCTGGCACCTTTAAGGACAGGGACATATTGCGCTATAACCCACATATTTTGATAGAGGGAATGGCGATCGCTGCTTACACCATGGGCGTCAAGGTGGGCTACAACTACGTGCATGGCGAGATATTTGAGGCCTACGAGCGGATGGAGGCGGCCGGCGAGGAAGCGCGTGCGGCAGGCTACCTAGGTGACAACATACTGGGCAGCGACTTCAGTTTTGATTTGCACAATCACCTGGGTTACGGGGCTTACATTTGTGGCGAAGAGACCGCGTTGCTTGAGTCTCTCGAGGGCAAAAAGGGTCAACCACGCTTCAAGCCACCGTTCCCGGCAAGCTTTGGTTTGTATGGCA
>DKNB01000019.1 GCA_002470125.1 Gallionellales bacterium UBA7399
GGCGTGACGTTCACAATAATGCCGCAGCGTGCATAGGTGGACTTCCCAAGACAGATGGTGAGCACATTGCGGGGAATACGGAAATGCTCAACAGTGCGCGCCAAGGCAAAAGAATTGGGCGGGATAATACAGTAGTCACCCTTAAGCTCCACAAAAGAATTTGCATCAAAATTCTTGGGGTCGACTATGGTGCTGTTGATATTGGTAAACAGCTTAAATTCATCAGAGCAACGAACGTCGTAGCCGTAGCTCGATGTTCCGTATGACACGATACGCTGACCATTTAAATCCTTTATCTGTCCCGGCTCAAACGGCTCTATCATGCCGCATTCTTTGGCCATATGACGTATCCATCTATCTGATTTAATGCTCATATTCTCTCACTCAAACAATAAAAATGACAACCGCATGATCTTCAATGCCGGGCGCTCACTCCCTACGTCTTTTGCATCACAATTTTAGGAAACGCCGCACTGTAATCTTGTGCCATTTCGGCAACCTTAACTGCCAAACGTCGTGCAATCTGCTTGTACTCCTTGGCGACCAAGCCATCCGGATCAAAAACTACGGTTGGGCTGCCAGAATCGGTGTGCTCTCGAATGCGAATATCCAGCGGTAGCGACCCTATAAATTCTATTTGGTAGTCATTGCATATTTTTTCTGCTCCGCCACTCCCGAAGATATGCTCCTCATGTCCACATTTAGAACAAATGTGTGTGCTCATATTCTCCACAACGCCCAATATTCTAATGCCCACTTTCTCGAACATCTTGAGCCCCTTGCGCGCATCCATTAGTGCAATGTCTTGTGGTGTGGTGACGATGATCGCCCCCGTAACCGGCACCTTCTGTGACAAAGTCAGCTGAATATCGCCCGTACCAGGCGGCATATCCACTATTAAGTAGTCTAGCGCATCCCAATGCGTCTGATTCAATAATTGATCTAACGCTTGCGTAACCATCGGACCACGCCAAACCATCGGCACATCCTCGCCATGAATCATAAAGCCAATGGACATAACCTGCAGCCCATATTTCTGCATCGGCTCAATCGACTTGCCATCACGAGAAACGGGCTGGCCCTTTATGCCCATCATGGTAGGCTGGGACGGGCCATAAATGTCCGCATCCAAAATTCCAACGCGCGCGCCTTCCGCCGCTAGCGCCAAGGCTATATTGACTGCCGTGGTCGACTTTCCTACGCCACCCTTGCCGCTGGCAACCGCAATAATATTCTTAATCCCATCAACCAGCTTGATCCCACGCTGCGCAGCGTGCGGCACTATCTTGCTGCTCACATTTACAGAAAGTCGCTTAATGCTAGGTAGGTTGTCGCGCAGATGATCCTCCACCATCGAGCGTATCTCATCCCACACGCTTTTCGCCGGATACCCCAACAAAATATCGAGAGACAAGTCGTTGCCATTAATCTCAATATTTTTGATCGCCCTGCTCGCCAAGAAATCTTTTTTAGTATTTGGATCAATCAGCCTTGACAATGCGGTCTGCACTTCTACATCTGTAATGCTCATGTGCTGCTCCTGCAATAAATACCGTGGGGGGCAGGCATTTTACCCAAGATTCCTCGCCACGCATACAGTTCAATTTTGCTACAATTGAGGCACCCCATATAAAGACTCTACAATTCATGCCGCGCAAGATATTAGTCACGTCCGCACTGCCCTATGCCAATGGCGGCATTCACTTGGGACACCTAGTTGAATACATACAAACCGACATATGGGTCCGCTTCCAAAAGATGCAAGGGCACACGTGCTATTACGTTTGTGCTGACGACACCCACGGCACACCCATCATGTTGCGCGCTGAAAAGGAAGGCATTACCCCAGAAAATCTAATAGATCGTGTGTGGCACGAGCATAAGTCTGACTTTGAGGGTTTCAACATCGAGTTTGACTACTACGGCAGCACAAACAGCGTAGAGACCAAGGAGCATGCAGAGGCTATCTATCAAAAACTGCAGGCCGCCGGCTTAATTGAAGTGCGCTCAGTCGAGCAATTTTATGACCCCATCAAAGGCATGTTCTTGCCGGACCGCTTCATCAAAGGCGAGTGCCCGAAATGTCACACAAAGGATCAGTACGGCGACAACTGCGAAGCGTGCAGTGCCATATACGCGCCCACCGAACTCATCCACCCCTACTCTGTGGTATCTGGTGCACAGCCTGAGCGTCGCAGCTCAGATCATTACTTTTTTAAGCTGTCCGATTTACGCTGCCACACATTTCTACACAACTGGACACAGGGCAAACTGGACAACCAGGTCGTTGCACCACTACAACTGGAGGCCGCTAACAAAATGCGTGAGTGGTTCGAGGCTGGACTATCTAACTGGGATATCTCGCGCGATGCCCCATATTTCGGATTTGAAATTCCCGGTGCGCCAGGTAAGTATTTCTATGTGTGGCTAGATGCTCCTGTGGGCTACATGGGCAGCTTTAGTAAGTTATGCGACGCCAAAAAAATAAGTTTTGACGAATACTGGGGGATCGACTCCACTGCAGAGTTGTACCATTTCATCGGCAAGGATATTTTGTATTTTCATGCACTGTTTTGGCCAGCAATGCTAAATTTTTCTGGCCAACGCACCCCAACTCAAATATTCGCGCACGGATTCCTCACCGTTAATGGTGAAAAAATGAGCAAGTCACGTGGCACCTTCATCACCGCGGATAGCTACCTACAGCAAGGCCTCAACCCGGAGCACTTGCGTTACTACTACGCGGCCAAGCTAAATGGCACGATGGAGGATATTGACCTTAACTTGGACGATTTTGTTGCGCGCGTAAATAGTGATCTGATTGGAAAGTACATTAATATTGCCAGTCGATGCTCGGGCTTTATTAGTCAACACTTTTCAGGGGAGCTTTCTGATTTAGAAACCCTGGCTACGCAGGGGGTTGTGCTCATGCCAAATCAGAGCACAGCCTCTGACGCACCAACCATCGAAACTGTTGACCTCCTTAATTTCATTCGCGCTCAAAGCGACCCCATCGCCGAGGCATACAATGCTCGTCAATATAGCAAAGTCATTCGAATAGTCGGGACCATCCTTGATTATGTGAATTTCTATATCGACGCCCACAAACCCTGGGCAATTGCCAAGGTGATAGAAGAACCAGGACAGCATCAAAAGCTCCACAGCGTCTGCTCCGTATCTTTAAACGCGTTTCGTCTAGCAACCATTTATCTCAAGCCTGTTTTGCCAACACTTGCCAGAGACGTAGAGGCATTCTTTAACATTGCACCCCTACAGTGGGGGGACGCCAAGAATCTCCTGCTTAATCACACCGTCAACCCTTACCTGCATCTCATGACTCGCGTTACCCAGCAACAAATTCATGCCATGACACAACTGAACACACAAACTATTGCACCGGTCACCACAGGCCCATCAGTGAGTCCTAAAAATTGATGCGCCACGTAGGTCTAACCGGAGGTATCGGCAGCGGCAAAAATACGGTAGCCGCACTATTTAAAGAGCTTGGTGTCGCAGTCATCGACAGCGATGTTATTTCACACCACATAACTCAACCAGCCGGTGCGGCTATCGACACAATTCGTAAAACATTCGGGGAGATGTACATCACGGCAGACGGCGCCCTAGATAGGGCGCTCATGCGTCAATTGGTATTCTCTGATAGTGCCGCAAGACGGCAGCTAGAGGCAATCCTGCATCCGCTAATCCACGCACAACTACTAGCGCATGCCGAGATTAATAATGTCAGCGGTGCCCAACACCCCTACCTAATCCTGGTTATTCCATTGTTATTTGAAAGTACAAATTACCGCCAATTGGTGCAGCGCACATTGGTTGTGGATTGCACAGAGGAGGCACAAATTGCACGCACCATGCAGCGAAGCCACCTAGACGAAAAAATAGTACGCGCAATAATGGCATCACAGGTTACACGCACCGAGAGATTGCGGCACGCTGACAATGTCATTCAAAATAATGGTGATCTGAATACCCTAAGACAACAAGTAGATCAACTACATCAACATTATCGAACCGCATTCTTGTGAGGTTGTTGCACACTTATAATCTATGTTATATATTGCCTGCCTTACACTAACGCAAATTCACCCCTACTTTAGCCAGTATTGTGATTAGCTACGAATTTCCTCTTACCGAGCGTACGCGCACTCTGATGCGCCTAGAGGCGCTTCACGCAAAAAATTTACACTTTACCGCACAAGAGACTCCCGCAGACCATAACGCAGCGCTCTGCACTCTCTTTGAGATTCTTGAAATTTTCAGTCGAGCCGACCTAAAGTCCGACCTGCTGCAAGAGCTAGATCGCCAACAAAAACAGCTTTCAACACTGCATAATAATCCGGAGATCTCAGAATCAGCACTTACCGCCGTGCTGGGTGAGATCGAGCACGCATATAGCAGCATACTCAACTCACAGGGCAAGCTTGGTCAGCATTTACGTGAGAACGAATGGTTGATGAGTATCAAGCAGCGCACAGGCATTCCTGGCGGGACATGTGAGTTTGAGTTGCCATCCTATGGTCACTGGCTTAGCCAAGATGTCACATTGCGACGCAACTATCTAACGGACCACCTTGCTCCATTTCTGCCCATGCTAAATGGGATTTCCACCACCCTCAAACTGCTACGGGAAAAAGGAAGTACAACTCATTCCGTTGCCCATCAGGGTGTCTTTCAACACACACAGAGTGGCCACGCGGGGCAAATGCTGCGCGTCACACTAAGTAAAATTCTGCCATGCGTTCCCGAGGTTAGTGCCAATAAATATGTACTCAACGTTCGTTTCATAGCCACGAATTATGTATCCAAGCTTGCCCTGTATGATCAGGATGTAGAGTTTGACATCACTCGCTGCTCTCTGTAATCAATAAGTGCCACCCTGCGCAAAATAAGACAGCAGTCACCACTCAAACCAATTTAGTACGTTTATTTAAAAACAAAGGTATCCCGTGCAAAAAAAAGTTGCCGTTGTGACTTGCCCGCAATGCAAAAAGGAGGTGCAGTGGGACAAGAGTAGCCCTCACCGCCCATTTTGTAGCGAACGCTGCAAGATGATTGATCTAGGGCAGTGGGCCGCAGAAAGCTATCGCATTCCGCAGTCCTAAAGCAATCAAATCAAGAAGGGAGCTTGCCAGCTCTGACGCAACATTGAGAGACCATGCGCACCATGACTCCATGCAACCTCCATGTCGTCATAGCGCAACCCGCCTAGAGCGTACACTGGGATAGCCGAATTTTCAGTCATCTTCGCGAACGCCTGCCACCCCAAATTAGCGGCATTCGGATGAGTCTCAGTGTGCAGCACGGGGCTTAGCACTACAAAATCCAAACCCAATTCATTGGCTCGTTTAATTTCATCCTGATTATGGCAAGACGCCGCGCACCAGGGTAGCTCTGGGCGAACCCTGCACGCAGCTAGCTGCACGCTGTTCAAATGAACGCCGTCCGCACCACTTTCGTGGACTAGCTCAATATCAGAATTAATAAGCACTCGCGCGCCGTAGCTGTGCGCCAATTTCACCACGCGAAGGGATAGTGCACGCATCAATTCGCGCGACAAGCCATTTTCGCGAACCTGCACAAGCCTCAAGCCATTTTCCAGGGCGTACTGCAGGCACTCCATAAACCTTTCGCTACCCAGCTCGGTGGCGTTGCTAATAGCGTACAGCGGGGGTAATTGCAGCGCACGGAGAATGGGTACGTTGGCCGCCAAGACTGGGGACACAGTTAAACTAGCGGGAGTTTGCCAGCTTAACTGTTGATTTTCCCTCCCGAAAGGCCTGCCCTTCCATGCGGTAACTCGAAAAAAGTTCAGTCGTACCGTAGCGTGTGCATACTTATGCACACGCACAAGCCAGGGATAGGCAGTTACAATTTCAATACCCAATTCTTCATGAAGCTCTCGCTTTAGTGCATGCATGGGTGTCTCACCTCCTTCAAGCTTTCCACCAGGAAACTCCCAGTGGCCGGAAAGAGCTTTGCCCTCTGGACGTCGCGTCAGAAGAAAGCGGTTGCATGGGTACTGTTCACGCCAATCAGATTGGGCGGTAACCTCATCTGCCTTGCAGCTGTCCTCACACAACAACAAGCCAACGGCAACTTCGGTCACGCACGAGCTCATGAATTGGTATCTCAGAATTTATATTTATAGACTGGGTCAGCCACAGGTCAAGCCTAATGGCAATCTCGAAGGTGTTGCCCGCACTACTTGATCTTTTTGTATTCAAAAACAAGCTGGCCACTCACCAGGGTGTAGCGCACACCGCCCTGCAGCTCCATGCCAATGAACGGCGTATTCTTGCCTTGGCTTTTCAACAAGGATGGCTCAACCCTCCAGTACACTTCAGGATCGAATACGCATACATCCGCGACCGATCCAACAGATAAGTGCCCAGAATCCAAGCCCAACACACGTGCCGGCTGCAAGGTTACTTTATCGACCCCATCAATGAGCGCAAGATTACTCTGCTTCACCCACTTAAGCATCAAGGGCAAAAGCAATTCGAGTCCAGTGGCGCCAGCCTCTGCCTCGGCAAAGGGTAGCTGTTTAGCGTCTTCATCTACTGGCGTGTGATCAGAGCAAATTGCATCTATTGACCCATCGATCAAGCCAACGCGCAATGCCTCAAGATCGCGTAGGTCGCGCAACGGTGGCACCAGATAACAGTTTGCATTAAAGAATCCAATATCCATCTCAGACAGATGTATATGATTGGCAGACACATCACAGGTAAGTGGCAGGCCTTGCTGTTTGGCGGTGCGTACCAATGCCACCCCCTCTTTGCTGGAGATGCGGCAGATATGCAGTCTTACGCCAGTCGCACGGGCCAACTCCAGCATGGTTGATAGCGCGATAGTCTCTGCGCACACCGGAATGGCGGGCAAACCCAATCGCGTCGCCACCTCGCCATTGTGCGCCACGCCCTCCCGAGCCAGAAAGCTGTCTTGAGGACGCAACCAAACACTAAAATCAAAGGTTGCGGCATACTGCATGGCGCGCATTAGTACACGGGTATCAACCAACGCAGCATCAGCCTGACTGAAGGCTATGCAACCAGCATCAGCCAATTCGGCCATCTCAGTCAGCTCCTCACCCTTCAATCCGTAAGTCAGCGCACCCACTGGATAAACATGCGCTTGATTCAACGCACGCGCACGATGCTTAAGCATCTCCACCAAGCCAGGCTCGTCCAGTGGTGGATCGGTATCCGGTGGGCATGCCAGTGTCGTAACCCCACCAGCCACCGCCGCATGCATCTCAGATTCAAGCGTAGCCTTGTATTCATAGCCTGGCTCACGCAGTCGTGCAGCAAGATCAATCAGCCCCGGGATTACCACCAAGCCCGTTGCATCTATCAGCTGCTGCACCACAAAGTCAGCTGGGGGGCTACCGACAGCAATCACCTTGCCGGCCGTAATGAATAAGTCGTGGCATCCATCAATTTTATTTTTAGGATCAACTAGGCGTCCACTCTTAATTTGAATGTTCATTGCTTGCCCCCCGCTAGAGTGCTCATCACCGCCATGCGTACCGCAATACCAAATGTGACCTGTGGCAAAATTACAGATTGCCTTCCGTCCGCAACACACGACTCTATCTCNNCATCACCGCCATGCGCACGGCGATGCCGAAAGTGACTTGAGGCAGGATCACCGCCTGCGACCCATCGGCAACGGTGGATTCAATTTCCACGCCGCGATTCATCGGCCCCGGGTGCATCACTATCGCATCCACCTTGGCTAACATCAGCTTTTCCTGGGTAAGGCCGTAATATTTAAAATATTCCTGAGCACTTGGTAGCGTCGCTCCCTGCATGCGCTCACTTTGCAACCGCAGCATCATTATCACATCCACGTCCTGCAATCCTTGCGCCATGTCATGAAAAACCCGAACCCCGAGTTTTTCGACACACATTGGCAACAAAGTCTTAGGGGCGATAACACGAACCTCTGGTACGCCCAAGGTGGTGAGCGCATGAATTTGTGAACGCGCTACACGTGAGTGCAGAATATCACCAACAATAGCGACTCGTAGATTACAAAATTCTTTTTTGTAGTGCCGAATGGTAAACATATCAAGCAGCGCCTGTGTTGGATGGGCATGCCGCCCATCACCAGCATTGATAACATGAATCTCTGGTGCAACATGCTTGGCAATAAGGTGTGCCGCTCCACTTTGCGAGTGCCTAACAACGAACATGTCTGCATGCATCGCACACAAGTTGTCTACCGTATCCAGCAGAGTCTCACCCTTGCTGGCCGATGAGGAGCCAATGTTTAAATTAACCACATCGGCCGAAAGCCGCTTGGCCGCAATCTCGAACGTGGTGCGCGTGCGGGTACTGTTTTCAAAAAATATATTAAATACAGACTTGCCATGTAGCAAGGGTAATTTTTTAATGTCGCGACTTTCGGATGTACCCAAAAAAGATGCAGCCTTATCTAAGAGGTCGTACAAAATGGCTGCCGGCAATCCCTCGGTAGATAGCAAGTGTTGTAGCTCACCGTGTTTGTTGAGTTGCGGATTATTCATGTAATACGCTCTAAGGAGGATTCATTAAAGTAAGACTGCAGAATTGTTTGCGCTGCGATCTGATCAAGCAGCGGCTTCTGCTTGATACCATACACGCCCATCTCTGCCAATTGAGAACTCGCAGCAGCGGAAGTATATCTCTCATCCACCAAAATAATAGGTAAATCAAAGCGCGCCTTAAGGCGTTGCGCAAAAAGACGGCACAGACGAGTCAGTTCGTGCGGTTCGCCACTGTCATGGCTGGGTAGCCCAACCACCAAGGCCGAAGGGTCCCATTCACTAACAAGCTTTGATATGGCGGCAAATCGTTCCTGGTTTTTCTCTTCACGCACAGTGGTTAATGCTCGTGCGGTGCCAGAAATTGAATTTCCTACCGCCACACCAATCCTCTTGGTGCCAAAATCAAACCCCAACAACACACCCCTTATGACAATTGATACTTCTTTATCAGGCATGTCCCGCATACTCTGAAAGAGAGGCGTAGTCCACCCCCAGTAACGCCATTGCAGCGAGAAAGCGCTTCTCTGATGGCAGCTCAAACAAGATCTGCTCAGACGCTGGCACGGTCAGCCAAGCATTTTGTGTTAGCTCATGCTCCAGCTGCCCTTGCGCCCACCCAGAGTATCCCAAGGTCAGCAACATATTTTCAGGCTCCAATCCGGCGCCAACCGCCAGTAAGATATCTCTGGATGTGGTCAAACCTAAATTATTATTAATGGTTAGCGTTGATTGCCACTGACCAACCGGCCTATGAAGCACAAAGCCTCTATCAGTTTGCACTGGCCCCCCAAAATACACCGGCCTATTGTGCAACTCAAGCTCATCCATTGGAATGTTAGTTTGAGCAAACAGCTCCCCCAGCGTGAGGCTGGTAGGGCGATTCACTATGATACCCAATGCACCCTGCTCGTTGTGCTCACAAACATAAACAAGTGTCTTGGTAAAGGCGGGGTCGGCCATGGCTGGCATGGCGATCAGGAAGTGATGTCTGAAATCAAGCTGTGACATGACCTCCATTATAATCCATAAAGTCGAGGCTATAGTACATCACAGAAAAATATAGTTATATCGTTGACCGGTCATCAGAGTCCAAGCCTCCTACAGATTTCCAATGAAGGGGTGGCTTGATTAAGCGTATAAAAATGAAGGCTCGGTGCGCCACCAGCGAGCAGGCGATCACATAATTTGGCAACAACATCAAGGCCGAATGCCTGCAAGGACTCATTGTCATCGCCATAGCCCTCTAACACCTTACGCATCGAGCGCGGAATTTCTGCGCCGCATGCATCTGAGAAGCGCGCCAGCTGAGCGAACTTCACGATGGGCATTATTCCTGGCACGATAGGAACCGTAATCCCCACCTTGCGGCACTCGTCAACAAATCTAAAATAGCCATCAGCATTATAAAAATATTGCGTAATGGCAGAATTTGCGCCGGCCATTATTTTTTGCTTAAAGTTTAGCAAGTCATCGCGTGGCGACTTGGCCTGTGGATGAAATTCTGGATAGCCCGCCACATCAATATGAAAATGCTCGCCAGTCTCAGCACGAATAAAGGACACCAACTCATTAGCATAGTTAAATTCTCCACTAGCAGCCTCAACGGGTCGATCACCGCGCAGCGCCACAATATGCTTAATACCTATTTTTTTATAGACGTTTAAAATAGTACGAATATTATCGCGCGTAGAGCCAATACACGACAGATGGGGAGCGACCTCGTGACCGTCAGCTTTAATCTTTTGCACCGTTTCCAGCGTGCTGCTGCGCGTGGAGCCGCCCGCGCCGAAGGTGACGGAAAAAAATTCCGGTCTAAGTTCTGCCAACTGCAAACACGTGGCAGTAAGTTTTTTTACGCCCTCCTGTGTTTGTGGTGGAAAAAATTCAAAGCTAAATGATTTAGAGTTTTTCATGATCAATAATCACCGGCCCTTGCTGAGAATTTTTTTTCCGTAACATAAAAGAAAGTATGAAAGACAGAGCGCTATACAACAAGGAGCCGGTTAAGCCAGCCCAAAAACCACTCACATCGAAACCCTTTAATACCGAACCAGCAAACCAAAACAACAGTCCGTTAATGACAAGTACGAACAAGCCAAGCGTTACAAAAGTAACCGGCAAGGTAAGCAAGATCAACAGCGGTCTTAAAAGTACATTAATAAGACCCAGCAACATTGCCGCAATCAATGCGGAAAAGAAGCCATCCACACGAATACCTGGCAGCAGATAGGCCACCGCCAGCAATGCCAACGCATTTAAAATCCAGGTTGCAATAATTCGCATAAACTTGCTCTCGGTATTGTTGCAACGTCCATCGCTGGCGATACTATTTAACGGCATAGATACTTAATACCGGTAATGGTCTGACTTGTATGGTCCACATTTGGGCACACCAATATAAGCAGCCTGTTGATCTGTCAGTGTACTCAATTGTGCATTAAGCTTTTTTAGCTGAAGTCTTGCCACCTTCTCATCTAAGTGCTTGGGCAGGGTATACACACCCACTGGATATTTGCCAGCGCCTTTCTCTGCATCACCCCACAACTCAATCTGAGCAATGGTTTGATTGGCGAACGATGAACTCATTACATATGAAGGATGTCCAGTACCGCAGCCTAAATTAACTAGGCGGCCTTCAGCAAGCAAGATAATACGCTTACTTGCCTGACCGCCCACCTCAGGAAAAATAATATGATCAACCTGTGGTTTAATATTCTCCCAAGTGTAGGCCTTCAGCGAAGCAACGTCTATTTCATTATCGAAATGACCAATATTGCACACGATAGCTTGGTTCTTCATCTTCTTCATGTGCTCATGAGTGATTACATGATAGTTTCCAGTGCAGGTCACAAATATGTCGCCATGTTCGGCAGCGTAATCCATGGTAACCACGCGGTATCCCTCCATGGCCGCCTGCAAGGCACAAATCGGATCAATCTCGGTCACCCATACTTGGGCAGACAGTGCGCGCATTGCTTGTGCCGAACCCTTCCCAACATCTCCATAGCCGGCAATAACGGCGACCTTGCCTGCAATCATCACATCGGTTGCACGCTTAATGCCATCCACCAGAGATTCACGGCAGCCATAAAGGTTATCAAATTTTGATTTTGTAACCGAATCATTAACATTAATGCCAGGGAATCGCAGTTCACCGCGTGCATGCATTTGATACAACCGGTGCACCCCTGTTGTAGTTTCTTCCGTCACCCCCTTGATTGCCGCTAGCCGCTGGGAGTACCAATCAGCCTGCACAGAAAGACATTTTTTGATGGCAGCATACAGAAAGGTTTCCTCCTCCGAGGTTGGCTTATCAATAACTGATGCGTCCTTTTCAGCTCGAGCCCCCAAGTGCAATAACAGAGTGGCATCTCCTCCATCATCCAGAATCATATTTGCGTGGTGATGGTTTGGCCAATCGAAAATACGATGAGTGTATTCCCAGTATTCTGCTAGGGACTCTCCTTTAACCGCAAAAACAGGGCTACCCCCGGCAGCGATGGCTGCCGCCGCATGATCCTGAGTGGAATATATGTTACAAGATGCCCAGCGTACTTCCGCACCCAAAGCTTTCAGGGTCTCGATCAACACGGCGGTTTGGATGGTCATATGCAAGGACCCAGCGATACGCGCACCACGTAACGGTTGCGCGCCTGCATATTCTTCACGAATTGCCATTAGCCCAGGCATTTCAGTTTCGGCAATGGCAATTTCTTTTCGCCCCCACGGGGCAAGGCTAATATCTGATATTTTGCAATCAGAAAATATAGCATTTTGAGCAGCGTTCATAATCGTTCCCATTCAAGTTAATGAATGGGCGCCGTTACTATAAACACTCTCCAACGCCCCAAGCCTGGCCTCACCAAAGGTGAGGTCGCAGCGCCCCTCGAAGCCGGCAAAATTAAAATTGCTAGAACAACTTAGCTTGGGTATTTTAACATAACCACGGCAATCATTTTCAACCCGCTGGATAGACTTTATCTGCTTGAATTCATCACGCCAAGCGCCTTACAAATAATCAGGTCAAGAGGGTGTGCTGCAGATTCAGTTTCCCGCCCTTAAACTGCTGGGCTTGGGGCTACCATATGATGTACTATTCCAAGATAGAAGCTTACAATATCAAGCTGTTGTCGATCACTGCATCACGAACTTGAATTGCTAAATTTATGGCAACAACCACTCGCGAAAATTATAAATTACTCGTGGCCACCCCTCAATGTCTCTGCTAACCAAGCTCCGCGAGCGTCTTCTTGGAAAGTCACTCGACCCTCTCAATCCGTCCACACGCCACAGCATCGTCCTGGTGTCATTTCTTGCCTGGATTGGATTGGGTGCAGATGGCCTCTCCTCCTCCTGCTATGGACCCGAGGAAGCCTTTTTGGCTCTAGGTACACACACACACCTAGGACTTTATCTCGCACTAGCCACGGCCTTCACTGTTTTCATTATCGCCCTTGCATACAATCAAGTTATCGATTTATTCCCCGATGGGGGCGGGGGCTACAAGGTTGCAACACGTCTAGTGGGCAGGCATGCTGGGTTGATGTCTGGCGCCGCACTAATTGTAGATTACGTGCTGACCATCTCCATATCCATTGCCAGTGGTGCGGATGCCTTGTTTAGTCTATTCCCCGTCGGTTTGCAAGGCTTTAAGCTGGGTAGTGAAATTGTATTGCTGCTTTTGCTGATAATACTTAATTTACGCGGCATGAAAGAGTCTATCAAGATCTTGCTGCCAATTTTTCTTGGCTTCTTTATTACTCACGTACTGCTTATTAGTTACGGCATCATTTCTCACGCACAGGGATTGCCTGACCTAATCCCAAGCACCTTACAAGAAACCTCTTCTTTAGCCCAGGAGACAAGCTGGATGTTTGTTGCCGCATTGTTTCTGCGTGCCTATTCACTCGGTGGTGGCACCTATACCGGCATTGAGGCAGTGTCCAACAATATAAATATGCTGATCGAGCCACGCATTCGCACCGGGAAGCTAACAATGATGTACATGGCACTATCTCTTGCCTTTACTGCTGGTGGCATCATTCTGCTGTATCTATTATGGGGAACCAAACATGTAGATGGGCAAACCCTAAATGCAGTCACCTTCCAGTCTATTATCGGCACCCTTGGGATGCCAGCGTGGATTAGCGACGGTACGCTAGCGCTCGTGCTTGCCTTGGAAGCGGGGTTACTTTTGGTTGCAGCAAATACCGGCTTTCTTGGTGGCCCCGCAGTAATGGCTAACATGGCGGCCGACTCATGGGTCCCACGCCAATTTCTTCACCTCTCATCACGCCTGGTCACACAAAACGGCGTTATAGTAATGGGGGTAGCGGCGCTACTTATTTTAATTTGGAGTCGGGGGAGTGTGTCACTGCTGGTAGTGCTGTACAGCATTAACGTATTTCTCACCTTCAGCCTGTCATTGCTTGGTCTGTCCATTCACTGGTGGCGAGAGCGACGCAACGTACTCACCTGGAAAAGAAAGTTTACACTTTCAATGTTGGGGCTTGCCGTTACCGGCAGCATTCTTTTTGTAACTCTGGCAGAGAAGTTCAGTGATGGCGGGTGGATGACTATACTAATCACCAGCCTAGTAATTGTATTCTGCCTACTCATCCGCAAACATTACGACACAACGCGTAGAAAGTTGCTTGAGATAGAAAAACTATTCGCCCAATCAATTCAATCAAATCCAGACACCCCAAAGAAACTTGATCCAACGCTTCCCACCGCGATCTTTTTTGTTGATGAACATCGTGGCGTAGGAATGCACACAATCATGTGGGTAATGCGATTATTCCCAGATCACTTCAAAAATTTTATTTTCTTGAGTGCGGGAGAGGTGGACACTAAAAGTTTCGACAGTAGTAGCACCCTCCTCACCATGCAGCATAAAATCGAGAAAGCACTCTATTATTACTCTGGATTCTCTCGTAGCCAGAGCGTGAACTCTAGTTGGCGCATAGGCTATGGCACTGATCCAGTGATGATATTGGATGATCTAGCTAAGGAGATTATTGCCGAATACCCGAACAGCGTTTGCTTTGCCACAAAGCTAATTTTTGTTCGTGACAATCTTTTTGTGCGTTGGCTGCACAACCAGACCGCATTAACCATGCAGCGTCGTCTGCACTTACGTGGGCAACAGATGGTCATACTGCCCATGATGATCAATTAATGACTGGCGCACGCAATAAACGGCCAGCACACATCAGCCACAGCTTGCGCAATCAATTAATTGCGTCACATGAGTTTTATCAAAAAAATCATCATACTAAATAATAATCTGGTGCGCTCCAGATACGGACTTGCGGAACCAGCAATCCATAAACCCCCCCTCATCCCGCTGCCCGTCATTAGGCACCCAGGTATAACTTACACCCTTGATAAAGAATCACATTTAATGGATAATGCCCAGCTTAACATGCCGGGATGGCGGAATTGGTAGACGCACGGGACTCAAAATCCCGCGACTGTGAGGTCATGGGGGTTCGATTCCCCCTCCCGGCACCANNCGCCGGACTCAAAATCCGGTGCTGGCAACAGTGTGAGGGTTCGAGTCCCTCTCCCGGCACCAGCTCTAAGTTTTTTAAAGCAATTGTCAACCAATTAAAGAACTGGGGCGTTTATGTCGTGTGGCACCATAGTGTCATAATCGTTTTTAAACTTAAATAAATGGAGTTCATATGAAACTGTTATCTACACTGATCGCCGCTGTATTCGCTGTTGCTTCTTTCTCTGCTGTTGCTGCTGACGCTGCAGCTCCTGCTGCTGCTCCTGCTGCCGCTGCTGCTCCTGCTGCCGCTGCTGCTCCTGCTAAGAAAGCTAAGAAAGCTAAGAAAGCTAAGGCAGCTGACGCCGCAGCTCCTGCAGCCGCTCATTAATTTTGTGAGCCTTAAAAAAGGCAGGGGCAACCCTGCCTTTTTTATTACACTAAATTCCTGAACCAGGATAATTAGCATAGAATTAACACGTAAAAATCATAAGCTAGGGGATTGCGCATCCCATTTACGGTCCATGGCACACCCAGCCAACCGAGCGGCGACCAAAAACCTTAGTACAAGCACTCACCAAACTTGTTTATTACCCCATGGCTAAAGAATGCATTGTTGTTGGCATATCTGGTGGAGTAGATTCCGCCGTTGCCGCGCTATTACTAAAACAACAGGGCTATGACGTCATTGGCCTATTCATGAAAAACTGGGAGGACGATGACAACAATGAGCATTGCTCTTCACGTCAAGATCTGATTGACGCCATCTCTATCGCTGACACCATAGACATCCCCATTGAGACAGTAAATTTTTCCAAAGAATATAAGGATCGTGTATTCAGCCATTTCCTACATGAATACAAGGCCGGACGCACGCCCAACCCAGATGTTTTATGCAACTCAGAAATAAAATTTAAATCGTTCTTAGAGCACGCCATCGGCATGGGTGCGGGATCCATAGCAACTGGTCACTACGCACAAATACGCAAACTTGGTGACCACTACCAATTGCTCACCGCAATAGACAGCGCCAAGGATCAGAGTTACTTTTTACACCGCCTGAATCAAATGCAGTTATCCAGGACGCGCTTTCCGCTAGGGGCATTACTCAAGCCACAGGTTCGAGAAATCGCACGCCAATTTGGCCTATCCAACTATGCCAAAAAAGACAGCACCGGCATATGCTTTATAGGCGAACGGCCTTTTCGCGAATTCCTGAGTCGCTACCTGCCCACGCAGCCAGGCTCAATCTGCACGCTCAATGGTCAAGTAATTGGGGAGCATATCGGTCTTTCGTTTTATACGATCGGTCAGCGTCAAGGATTGGGGGTTGGTGGAGCGGGCCCGCCTTGGTTCGTGGCGAGCAAGGACATCACAGCCAACCGTCTGATTGTAGTGCAGGGGCACGACCATCCAGCTCTGCTAACCACACATCTAAGCGCCACAGATCTTCACTGGATCAGTGGCTCCATCCCAGACGTCACACGTGATCACACAGCAAAAATTCGCTATCGACAAGCTGGTTCTGGTTGCCGCCTTAACGTGGTGTCCGATAATTGTTGCGACTTTGAGTTTACCGAAGTACAGTGGGCGGCCACCCCAGGACAATCGGTGGTGGTTTATGATGACAACATTTGCCTGGGTGGCGGCATCATAAATTAATAATTTATAAATATGCCGCTAAATATGCTTAACTTCTTTTAAAATACGTTAATTAACAATAATTCGTGGCACTCGTAAAAACAGGTGTTGTGCGCTTTAACAATTTTTTGTAAAACTTTCCCAAGGGTTATCTCGATGACAACAACCAAACTCACCGCACTATCGCCCCTGGATGGTCGCTACCACAAGCAAACAGATCCATTGCGTACGTACTTTAGTGAATTTGGCTTAATACGTTATCGCGTGCTCGTAGAGATCGAGTGGCTTAAGGCGCTGAGTTTGGAGCCAAATATTCATGAAATAGGGCCATTCTCCGCTGCAACCTACGCGCATCTTGATGAGCTCGTAGTGCGCTTTAGCGAAACTGACGCCGCGCACATAAAGACAATAGAGAGCCGCACAAATCATGACGTTAAAGCAATTGAGTATTGGTTACGCGAAAAACTTGCAAGCAACCCAGAGACAAGAGGCAGGCTGGAGTTTATTCACTTCGCTTGCACCTCAGAGGACATCAATAATATAAGTCACGCGCTGATGCTGGCGGATAGTCGAAAGACGGTCATGTTGCCCGCGCTAGACGGCATAATTAATAGTTTGCGCAATATCGCTCACCAACTGGCAGACACCCCCATGCTGTGCCGCACTCACGGACAGACCGCCACGCCAAGCACGCTTGGCAAGGAGATGGCCAATGTGGTGCACCGCCTACAACGCGCCTATGCGCGCTTAGCAAGCGTAGAAATACTGGGGAAAATGAACGGTGCCGTGGGTAATTACAACTCTCATTACACATCTTACCCGGAGGTTGATTGGGAGACTCTTGCCCAGCGCTTTGTAACGGCGCGAGGCATCACCTTCAATCCTTATACCATCCAGATTGAGCCACACGATTATATGGCCGAGCTATTCGATGCCTATGCACGCACCAATTCCATTCTAATCGATCTTGACCGCGATCTTTGGGGCTACATTTCACTTGGCTACTTCAAGCAAAAAGTAATAGCGGGCGAGGTAGGCTCGTCCACTATGCCGCACAAGGTAAACCCCATAGATTTTGAAAACTCAGAGGGGAATCTGGGTTTAGCAAATGCGATTTTTCGCCATATGTCTGACAAGTTACCAATATCACGCTGGCAACGTGATCTAACCGACTCCACCGTGCTGCGCAACATGGGTGTAGTGCTAGGCTACACCTTGCTTGCCTATGAGTCCTGTCTAAAAGGCTTAAACAAGCTCGAGGCAGACCCAGGATGCATGGCGGAAGATTTAAACAACAGCTGGGAAGTTCTGGCCGAGCCGATCCAAACCGTAATGCGGCGCTATAGCATTGAAAATGCTTACGACAGGCTAAAGGAGTTGACGCGGGGGGAGAGCGGCATTAACCGCAACAGCTTGCACGCATTCATTGACACACTGGATATTCCAGAAACAGAGAAGCAGCGGCTACGCGCACTAACCCCAGCCACCTATACGGGCAAGGCCAGCGAGCTAGCACAGCGTATCTAACCACTCCCGTAAGTATCCATCACTTTCAAAGTGATAACATTGGTCTATCCATAAACAATAAAGCCCTCACATGGAGGGCTTTATTGTTTATAAGGAGTCTGACGATGACCTACTTTCACATACGGACGTACACTATCATCGGCGCAAAGTCGTTTCACTGTCCTGTTCGGGATGGGAAGGAGTGGGACCAACTTGCTATAATCGTCAGACATAACTGGCGGCTAACGGATTGCCCTATTCGAGCAATCAATCGGCTATCAACTGGAAGAAGTAATTGGTTTTGATTGTAACGCAACTTGTAATATTTAATGTTATAGGGTCAAGCCTCACGGGCAATTAGTATCAGTTA
>DKNB01000086.1:0-4710 GCA_002470125.1 Gallionellales bacterium UBA7399
CTGATCTATCTGATGCTATCGATTCGCATGATGTTCTGGACAACCCACGAAAAAATGCGCATCCGCGCCGTGCGGCAAGACGATGGGAAATTTCTTATTCTGGGAATGGTAATTTTTGCAGCCATTGCATCTCTGGGTGCAATCATTGGAGAGCTCATGGTGCTCCAGAGCACCTATGGCATGATTAGGTATGCTCACCTCGCACTTGCGGCGCTTACACTCCTGTCCTCCTGGATGTTTACTCAGGTGATATTTGCACTACATTATGCACACGATTTCTATGCTGCCAATGAGCGTGGTGGCTCAGGTGGGCTTGAATTTCCTCGTGAATCGACACCGGACTACGGTGACTTCCTCTACTTCTCTTGTGTGATAGGCACCTCTAATCAAACGGCTGACGTGAGCTTCACCAGCAAAGCAATGCGTCGTACTGGGCTAGTGCACTGCGTCTTGGCGTTCTTTTTTAATACCACCCTGATAGCGTTGGCCATTAACATTGCCTCTGGTTTAATATAAACGCATCACTTGGTAGGTGCACCATTCGCCAGGGGATCAGATTGCTTTGCCAGATGGAGCCACGTCTCGACCACGGTATCCGGATTCAGGGAAATTGCTTCGATCTTCTGCTCCACCAACCACTGTGCCAGATCAGGGTGGTCGGAGGGCCCCTGCCCACATATACCAATGTACTTTCCAGCCTTTCGGCACGCCTGAATCGCCATCGTCAGCAACGCCTTCACTGCCGGATTACGCTCATCAAATGCACCCGCCACCAGCTGAGACTCGCGGTCAATGCCCAGAGTTAGCTGGGTAAGGTCATTTGAGCCGATAGAGAAGCCATCGAAGTACTCCAAGAATTGCTCGGCCAGCAAGGCATTGGCCGGAATCTCACACATCATGATCACACGCAAGCCACCTTCCCCACGATTTAATCCGTTCTTGGATAGTTCCTGTACCACGAGTCTGGCTTCATCCAGGGTGCGCACGAAGGGGATCATCACATCCACATTCGTCAATCCCATCTCGTCGCGCACACGACGTATGGCACGGCACTCCAGAGCAAAACAGTCGCGAAAGCTGTCCACAATGTAACGTGAGGCGCCACGCAGGCCAATCATTGGGTTCTCTTCATATGGCTCGTACTCGGATCCTCCGAGTAGATGCGAGTATTCGTTAGACTTAAAATCTGAGAATCGCACAATCACCTGCTTGGGTGAAAAGGCTGCGCCCAGCATGGCCACGCCCTCGACCAGCTTGTCGACATAAAAGTCGACCGGCGTAACGTAGCCGGCGGCCTTCATTTCTATTTCCGCCTTTAACTTTTCTGGCAAGTTAGGGTAGGCAAGTATCGCCCTGGGATGCACCCCGATCATGCGCGCAATAATAAACTCGAGGCGAGCCAAGCCCACCCCAAAATTAGGAAGTCGGCTTGATTCAAAGGCCAACTCCGGATTCGCTAGGTTTAAGCTAATTTTAATTGGGGGGGCTGGCATCTTATCCAGCGCCAGATTCAACACCTCGATGTCGAGCATGCCCTGGTACACCTTGCCTATATCGCCCTCGGCACATGAGACTGTTACGGCGTCACCTGGCTTGAGTATCTGTGTCGCATCACCGCACCCCACCACCGCAGGAATTCCCAATTCACGTGCCACGATGGCAGCATGGCAGGTGCGCCCTCCCCGGTTGGTGACGATTGCAGATGCACGCTTCATAATCGGCTCCCAGTCAGGATCCGTCATCTCCGTCACCAATACATCGCCCGGCTGAACCTTAATCATCTCACTGGCATTCGCCACCAAGCACACCGGTCCGCTACCAATACGCTTGCCGATGGCACGCCCACTCACCAACACCTTGGACAATTGCTTTAATCGATAGCGTCTGAGCGTGCCCGCCACCTCCTTGGCCTGCACCGTCTCGGGCCGCGCCTGCAATATGT
Source organism: Gallionellales bacterium UBA7399 (assembly GCA_002470125.1). Lineage (GTDB taxonomy): Bacteria > Pseudomonadota > Gammaproteobacteria > Burkholderiales > Gallionellaceae > Nitrotoga. Next base: position 1,943 of record DKNB01000086.1, read on the forward strand.
AAAGCTTTCCATCTGTACCGTCCTTGGCCCACTCGATGTCCATCGCATGGCCATAGTGCTTCTCGATGATTAGCGCATAATCTGCCAACGCCTCCACCTCCGCATCCGTAATCGAGAAACGTTGTCTCTCGGTCAGTGGCACGTCAACCGTGAGCACCGAGTGTCCGGCTTCGTGTTGTGGATCGAATATCATCTTGATTAATTTGCTGCCTAAATTGTGACTGATCACTGCAGGCTTGCGCTGTCTTAGGGCGGGTTTGTACACATAGAATTCGTCAGGATTGACCGCGCCCTGGACCACCGTCTCGCCCAGCCCATAGGCTGACGTGATCAGCACCACCTGATCAAAGCCAGACTCAGTATCCAGAGTAAAAATTACACCGCTGGCACCCAGATCGCTGCGCACCATACGCTGCACACTCGCTGATAGCGCCACATCGCGATGATCAAATTCCTGATGAACACGGTAGGCGATAGCGCGGTCGTTATATAGCGAGGCAAAGACCCGCTTAATGGCTAGCAGGATATGTTCTACGCCCTGAATATTAAGAAAGGTTTCTTGCTGCCCCGCAAAGGAGGCGTTCGGCAGGTCCTCTGCTGTGGCAGAAGAGCGAATTGCCCAAGAGATATCCGCACCCGCCTCACCCTGCAGCTTTGTATAGGTCTCGCGTACTTCAGCTTGAAGACGCGGTGGTAATGGTGTGTCATTGATCCACTGGCGAACCTGACTGCCGACCTTGGCCAAGGCGGTCACATCGCTCACAGACAAATTATCGAGCGCTGCATAGATACGCTGACCAAGATTGTCTTGCGCAATAAAATCGCGGTACGCCTCGGCAGTAGTGGCAAAGCCGCCTGGCACGCGCACCCCCAAGTGCGTCAGCTGACTAATCATCTCCCCGAGTGATGCGTTCTTGCCGCCCACCCTCGCGACGTCACTCATACGGAGCGTCTCAAGTCCTGCAATATATTGCTGCTGTTCCATATTTTTCCCCTTTAGTGGGTGTCACACACTCAATGTCGTAAGCATCGCTTGTGCATGCACGATCACCTGAGTAGGCGACCGATCAGGCGCCCCACCGTTCTACCTGTTTCAATGGCCACCCTAGATGGCGGCCTGAAACCCAGTGACGCATTGGCGGCCTGCTGTGCAAGACGCTCCTTCAGAAATTTGGCCCTCGGAGAGTTTGCTGGGATGCAGGATTCCTGCCCACAGCACGGGCACACCTCGCGCTTAGAGACAGCACGCCAAATTGAATAGATCAGGCCGGGTATCAAGAAACAAAACCAAAGAATGACCTCAGCATCAATACTGCCTCGACTGATCGTTCTTGATTCGCCAATATAGTTGCATGCGGTACACATGACCCGTGACATTTAATTCTTCCCCTGTTTGGCTCAAATCCCAACTCTAAATGACTATTCACGACCACTTATTATGGCAACCGCCATGCTCGCATCGTCTACCCTGCAGCACTGTCGAGAAAGCAGAAGCCTGGCTTCATCTCCTCGAACACTTGGTAATCGGTTTCAATCATCCCTAGCGACTGATAGGCCTGCTTGGCAAGCGCATTCCTTTTATCTACATACAAGCGGAATCCGCAGACAGCTGGGTCGTTCTTGGCGGCCTCTCGGATGAACCGATAGAGCCGAGTATACGCCCCATTTCGGCGCTCGCAGGGTCTGACATAAACACTCTGGATCCACCAAAATACACCATTTCTCCAATCGCTCCATTCTGTGGTCACCATCAGCGATCCAACAACCTCATCACCACGCTCAGCAATCACATAGAAACCAATACTAGCGTCACCCAAGACCTTGTTGACCCCCTTCAATACCACCTCTGGCAGCAGCTCTTTTTGCTCGGTCTCACGAGCCATGGTCAAGTTAAACTCGGCAATCACCGAAGCGTCTCGAGCTTCAGCAAATCGAATTGATATTTTTTTAGACACAGCATCCATCTTCGGCACATCCTTATAGTGTCAATTGGGCTAGACACGCACGCTCAGTATGCCTCAACCTAAGGCGTCTTACTGCAACATAGGTGATCACGATTGCACTGTAAGCACCCTTGCGTGGAAAAGTACTGTAGCCATTCAATGCCAACCGCCAAGGGACATCATTCCCTCTATTAGTTAACACCTTCCCAAAACACCACAATCTAAGTAAAATCGTAAGCTATAGTCACCAAAGACCGTAGGAGTTGCGGCATGACTAACAAATTACGCTGGTTTGTTAAATAACGAACCTACACCAAGGAGTGTCATCTATGAATAAACTGATTACGCTAGCAATCACATTACTATTCATGACCGCCGCAAACGCCGGCGACCCCAGAAAAACCGTTGACGACCTCAAGGCCCGATTTTTAAAACTAGGTGAGCCTCGAATAGAGGGTCTAGAAAAGCACGGCGATATATCCTATCCGGCCATCTACTTTGGCAGGCACAAGATCAACAACAACTTTACTATTGTTGACGAAATCAAAAAAGCATCTGGCGCGTACGCCACCATCTTTATTAAGGACGGGAACGAGTTCATTCGGGTTAGCACGAACGTGCAGACCTCTAGGGGCCAGCGTGGCACCGGGACCAAGCTTGCCCACAACGCGGTTTATGATTCCGTGATCAAGGGTCAGTCTTTTTGCGGCGAGGCGGACATACTAGGAAACTCCTACTACACTTGCTATGACCCCATCAAGGACAAGTCAGACAAATTAATCGGGCTCTACCTAATTGGATTCAAAAAATAAACACCCCATTTAG
>DKNB01000086.1:4717-11095 GCA_002470125.1 Gallionellales bacterium UBA7399
TACAAAGGAAAGCCATGAGCAAGCCGCTAGTTGCCATCATAATGGGCAGTTCAAGTGACTGGGATGTCATGCAGCAGGCCGCGCATGCTTTGCGTGACTTTGGTGTGGCTTACGATGCACGCGTTATCTCTGCGCATCGCTCACCCGAGTTACTGCTGACTCATGTACGCGACATGATCGCGCAGGGCGCGCAGTGCTTTATCGCTGGTGCGGGCGGGGCGGCACACTTAGCGGGTGTGATTGCCGGTCAGACCACCCTGCCGGTACTCGGTGTGCCCATCCCATCCAAGTACCTCAAAGGTATCGACTCGTTGCTGTCCATCGTGCAGATGCCCAAGGGCATCCCGGTCGCTACATTTGCAATCGGTGAGGCAGGCGCATCTAATGCCGCCCTGTTTGCGATCGCGATGCTGGCGATCAACGACCCGGCCTTGGCCGAGCGTCTCACCGCATTCCGTAAAAAGCAGGCCGAAATTATTGCAGCAATCAAACTGCCGCCCCTTAATTAATAGGAGACCCTAATGTCCGCATTACTCGAATCAAATCTAACCAGCCTACCCCTATTGCATCGCGGCAAGGTACGCGACATCTACGAGGTGGATGATGACCACCTGCTCATCGTACAGACAGATCGTCTGTCCGCCTTTGATGTCATCTTGTCGACCCCGGTACCCGGCAAGGGCAAGGTCCTCACCGCCTTGTCTAACTTTTGGTTTAACAAGCTCACCCATGTGATTCCAAACCATCTGACCAACATCAAGCCAGAATCATTGGTAGAAACCGACGCAGAGCGCGCGCAACTAACTGACCGATCCTCCGTTGTAAAGCGACTCTACCCCGTACCCATCGAGGCAATCGTACGCGGCTACCTGGCGGGCTCGGCATGGAAGGAGTACCAGAAGACCGGCACCGTGTGCGGTATCAAGCTGCCGCCCGACATGCAGGAAGCGCAAAAGCTCCCTCAACCGTTATTTACCCCATCAACCAAGGCGCCCGCGGGCGAACACGACGAGAACATATCTTTCGAGGAGGCGGTCAAGCTGCTCGGCACACCGCGCGCCAATGCGGTACGTCATGCCACTCTGTCACTGTATAACCAAGCTGTGGAGTACGCGGCCACCAAGGGGATCATCATCGCGGACTCCAAATTTGAATTTGGGGTGGACTCATCTGGAAAGATGTACCTGATCGACGAGGCACTGACACCCGACTCCTCACGATTTTGGCCGGCCGATCAGTACCAAGTCGGCAGCACCCCACCCAGCTTTGACAAGCAATTCGTGCGTGACTGGCTAGAGGCATCTGGCTGGAATAAGCAACTCCCTTCGCCACAAATTCCTGCCGACATCATCGCCAAGACCGCAGAAAAGTACCACGATGCGGCACGCCTACTCATGGAGGCGTAGGACAAATAATATGTTTATATGCAATATAAACATATTATTACGAACATAAGTTAATTAACTGGATTGTATGCATTTTAATTAAGAACGACCCCACCGAGGTGCTAAATTGAAAAAGCTAACCATCAGAAGATTTAACCAGGGCATGCTTTCCTTGGTCGAGCATACCGGACTCTTGGTTATTGCCATTGCCACCGTGTTCGCCATGACAAGTGAGGTCGTGACTATGGTGCGATCAATACAGGTCACCCTGACCGACTTGCTGCTGCTCTTTCTGTACCTAGAGGTGCTCGCCATGGTCGGGCTGTACTACAACTCCGGCAAGCTACCGGTTCGATTCCCGCTCTACATTGGCATGGTCGCACTGGCACGCTATCTAATATTGGACATGAAGGCCATGGACGATTGGCGCATGCTCGCGGTCACCGGCTCCATACTGATACTCACGTTGGCCGTTTTCTTGATTCGCTTTGGTCACGTGCGTTACCCCTACCTGGGTGACGAGTCATCCGTAGAGCTGCGTCGGACACAAGATTAACCAGCCAGAGTCCGTGAGTCTTGACCGTCACCCCCAAGGGGGCAATGACATACAGGCCGCCGCCGCCCTGCTCAAGGCAGGTGGAACGGTCGCCTTTCCAACGGAGACGGTCTACGGACTGGGGGCGGACGCCTCCAACCCATCCGCAGTGCGCAGCATTTTTCAGATCAAGGGCCGCCCAGACTATCACCCGTTGATTGTTCACATCGCCCAGGCCTCCTGCCTATCTGCTTGGGCACAAGACATCCCCGATTCCGCCTACCGACTGGCGGCGGCATTCTGGCCTGGCCCCCTCACCTTAATCCTGAAACGATCTCATCTGGTACCCGATGAGGTCACCGGCGGTCAAGACACGGTCGGCCTACGCGTACCAGATCACCCGGTCGCATCCGAGTTATTGCGTGCATTCGGCGGCGGGATTGCCGCCCCCTCGGCCAATCGCTTCGGACAGATCAGCCCGACCACGGCACAGCACGTACATGAAACACTGGGTGCCGAGGTTGGGATGATCTTAGACGGGGGTGCGTGTCGCATCGGTGTCGAGTCGACCATTCTCCACCTGACACACCAGCATGCCACGCTGCTGAGACCAGGCGGACTCTCTGTTGAAGCAATCGAGGCGGTACTTCGCCAGAAGGTTATACAAACACAGCCCGGCCTTGCTGTGCGAGCCTCTGGCACGATGGACTCACACTACGCACCCACAACACCTATCGAGGTTCACCCCATCAGTACATTGTGGAATCGGGCGCGTCAGCTTACAGAGCAGAGTAATTTCAGGGTGGCAGTTCTTGGTTTTGGCACAAATGATGAGGTATACAAAGATGTGGGCATCACGACATTCAGGATGCCTACAGCGATGATCGACTACGGGCACGAACTCTACGCAACGCTGCATCGTCTTGATCAGGCCAAGTTCGATTGTCTCTTGGTTGAGGCACCGCCATCCACATCGGCGTGGCTTGCGATCAACGACCGGCTAAGGCGTGCCGCCCACAATAAAGCGTGAACCGTCAACCAGAAGTCAGCTCCACAGCCGTATCGCTCATCGCGGGTTTAATTGTTTAACAGAAAAGGCATCACACACCCAGAACGGGGTAGTGGTCTATTACTTTGAATGGCCTGACGCGTCCTTCAGGACAATAAACTCCTGGTGCTTTTTTAATTTTTCTTTGCCGTACAGCTCTCGTAGCTCGACCACAATATTATTGTCTGGGGCGGTCACCATAAAGTCCTCGATAGTCTCCATGATGTCGTAATCAATAAATTGTGACTTGGTGGCGTCGATCGTGAGAGTACTGTTTGACTTAACGTGCAGAAGCAACTTTCTCAGCAGGGCCTTATTCAAGAAGGCAACGTCCTTATTGAGGGTCAACAAGTAAGAAGAGCCTTCCTGGGTCAGGGTGATCGCAGCACGATAGTTGGCCTTGATCACAAAGAACAGGCCCCCCAGCACACCGATCAGCATGCCGATGAGCAAGTCGGTTGCCAAGATCGCCGTGATCGTAATAATGAAAGGTAGCAGCTGACTTGGACCCCTACGATAAAATTCTAAGAACAAAGCTGGCTTGGCCAGCTTGAATCCGGTGTGCAGCAAAATAGCCGCCAGGCAGCCCAGCGGCACATAGTTTATGTAGTGTGAGAAAAACATCACACTCAGCAAGATGAATATGCCATGAATGAATGAAGACAGCGGGGTCTTGCCGCCCGCGTTGATGTTACCGGAGCTGCGCACGATTACTGCCGTGATGGGTAGGCCGCCAAGCAACCCACTCATAATGTTGCCTACGCCCTGCGCCTTGAGCTCTCGGTTGGTTGGTGAGGTACGCCTTAAGGGGTCCAACTTGTCCACCGCCTCAAGACTCAATAGCGTCTCGAGACTGCCGATAATGGCCAGCGTTGCTGCCACAACATAGACCTGAGGATTGGTCCAGTAACTATGATCGGGAAACACAAAGTTCCCCATAAACTCACTTATATTGCCCGAGATTGGAACGTTCACCAGGTGAATGGCGCCAACCGACCACTCAGGCAACCACTTTTCGGCGGCAAGGTTGTAGACGATCCCCCACATCACGGCGACCAATGGGCCAGGAATCAACCTCAAAATCTTATGGCTCTTAAACCAGGAGGTCTCCCAAGCGATAAGTATCAACAGGGCAACCCCACAGATCAGTGTCACCCCCTGCGAGATCGAGCTAAATGCGTCCATTATGGGTAGGAACAGGGTATATGCGCTCTCGTTAGAGTAAGCCTCTGGTCCTCCAAAGTTTTCATTATAACCAGTACCATGCGGTATCTGTTTAATAATTAGGATTAAGCCAATTGCAGCCAGCATGCCCTTGATAACGGCAGACGGGAAGAATGCCCCGACCACGCCCGCCCTAAGGAAGCCGGCCACCAGCTGAATGATTCCAGACAGTATCAGGGCGACCAAAAATCCCTGGAAACTTCCCAGCGTCTGGATGGCGTTGAAGACAATCACCGTCAAACCCGCCGCTGGACCAGAGACGCTTAGTTGTGAGCCGCTCAGCCAGGACACCACCAGTCCTCCGACAATGCCGGAAACCAATCCGGCAAACAGAGGGGCGCCAGACGCCAAAGCAATTCCCAAACACAGCGGCAAGGCCACCAAGAACACCACAAAACCTGCGGGCAGATCGCTTTTTATGTGCCTCAGGTAGTGCTGTATAGAACGATCCATCAATAATCCTTACCCACAAAAAGTATATGACTGTTGTCACGAATAAATAGGCCAATTCTTTCGACTCTACATGAGCCCGTCACCTAAGGCAATTCAAAATATCACATGTCACAAGATCCCATGCCAGCAGCCGTCAGTCTCTACTTCATGTGCTTTTTCATCCACTCGCTGGCGCGCCGCTGGGCCTCGACAATCTCCTCCGGTGTCATGAACGCCTCCACGGCACGCAGCCCGCTCCCCATGTCCAGGTCGTCCCCTATGCCAGCAATGTTATTAATCCACTCGCCCGCAACCTTGAACCACTTTCCGCTCGCACCCGCGATATTGAACCACTTGTGTGCCTCCACGTAGTCCCGAGGAAGGCCCAAGCCCATGTCGTACATCACCCCTAAATTATTTTGGGCCTCTACGTCGCCCTGCTCTGCGGCTTTGCTCCACCAGAATACCGCCTGACTGGTGTCTTGTGAAACACCAACGCCGTTGTCGTACATAAACCCGAGCTTAAACTGGGCGTGCACCACATCCTGCTCTGCGGCCTTTTTGTACCAAAGAGCCGCCTGTTCCTCGTCCATCACGATCCCGTTGCCCTCGTCGTAGCAAGCGCCCAGCTTGTACTGAGCCTGCCCGACCTCCTGCTCTGCGGCCTTCCTAAAAAGAGATACCGCCTGCTTGTAATCCTGCGCGACACCCTGGCCCTTCTCGTACATCAGGGCCAGCATGTGCTGCGCTAAGGCGTCCCCCTTCTCCACGGCCTTGGTATACCAGCTCACCGCCTGCTCGTAGTCCTGCTCAACGCCCTGACCCTTGTAATACATGAGCCCCACATTAAATTCCGCCTCCGCCACACCTAAGTCCGCCACCTTTTGGTACCAAATCATGGCCTGCTTGAAGTCCTGCTTAACCCCCTGCCCATCGGCGTACATACCAGCCAAATAAAACTGAGCCTCCGCGTGCCCGTGATCCGCAGCTTTTTTTAATGATTCCGCGGCCTTGGTATAGTTTTTTTGGTTGATAAGCCTCATCCCCTCCTCAAAGTCCTTGGAAAATTTTTGAGGTGCTAGTGCCGCCATGAAATCATTCCTTTTGTGTGCGTTGATAGTGATCGCATAATTTTATTCATGCGACAAAGAGATTCTCACATCATATTGTAATACACCACAATGCCATCGTCGTGGCTGTCGATCGAGCGTGAATCTATTGCATTTGGCATAGAGCCATTGACACTTGGACAAAATTTGCACACTCCATCAATAATATTGAAAATATTTGACAAATTTACCAGTGTGCTTACAATTCACATCTCAGATTTACCTCTTGTTTATCAAACGGGTTGTTAGCTCAGTTGGTAGAGCATCGGACTCTTAATCCGTTGGTCGTGTGTTCGAGTCACACACAGCCCACCAATAAAATTAAGCCTTGCAGCGGTTTCGTTACTTTCAAATTCAAAAATATTTTTATTGTGTAGGGTTGGTGTGCCTTGATTAAGAATACAGAGTATGTTACTTAGGNNGGTCATGTGTTCGAGTCACATACAACCCACCAGTAAAATCAATAGTTGCAGAGGTTTGGTTACTTTTGCTATCCATGCAAAGTAAGCAAAAAGCAGGCATTAGGAATAATTTGATGCTGAAATTGAAGCTTTGAGCCACAGAAGAATCAAACGAAAAAGAAGCCAACGGCACGCTTGAGCTATCAAGCAAACAATTCTGCGTAGGTGTCTGTCTGGTTGCTTC
>DKNB01000085.1 GCA_002470125.1 Gallionellales bacterium UBA7399
CTTGGCTACTGCCTTTTTAGCTACTGCCTTTTTAGCTGCTGGCTTCTTGGCTACTGCCTTTTTAGCTGCTGGTTTAGCTTTCTTTTTTACTGCTGCCATTTCAACCTCCTTTGGTAATCAAAGTTCAAGAAATACAACATTAACAACTACTCCCTTCCCCAGCACACATCAAACACAGTGTGACCGAAGCCTGTTAATCCCAAGATAGCGCACCACCAGTCTGATACTCGGTGACTCGCGTTTCGAAGAAATTTTTCTCCTTCTTGAGATCAATAATTTCCGCCATCCATGGAAATGGATTTACAGCACCTGGATATAGAATATCTAATCCAATTTGCTGACAACGACGATTGGCAATAAAACGAAGGTACTCCTTAAACATGGATGCGTTCATGCCCAGCACGCCTCGCGGCATGGTATCTTCGGCGTAACGATATTCCAGCTCCACACCCTTTTGCATAAGACCACGAATTTCTTCCCTAAACTCAGGCGTCCACAAACCAGGGTTCTCTAACTTAATCTGATTGATTACATCCACACCGAAATTAAGGTGCATGGATTCATCCCGCATAATATACTGATATTGCTCTGCAGCGCCGGTCATTTTATTCTGTCGCCCAAGAGCGAGTATCTGCACAAAACCCACATAGAAGAACAGTCCTTCCATAATACAAGCAAACACGATCAAGCTGCGCAATAATTGACGATCGGTTTCCGGTGTACCTGTTTTAAAATCTGGGTTGGTAAGCGTATCGATGAATGGTAACAGAAATTCATCTTTCTCACGTATGCTGGTGACCTCATGATACATGTTAAAAACTTCGCCCTCATCCAGCCCCAAGCTTTCAACAATGTATTGATAGGCGTGTGTATGGATAGCCTCTTCGAATGCTTGCCTCAAGAGATACTGGCGACATTCAGGATTTGTGATGTGGCGATAGGTGCCCAACACTATATTGTTGGCGGCAAGACTATCTGCTGTGGTAAAAAATCCAAGATTGCGCTTAACCATAAGGCGTTCGTCATCAGTTAAGCCATTGGGATTTTTCCATAACGCTATGTCAGCCGACATATTGACTTCCTGTGGCATCCAATGGTTTGCGCAGGCAGAAATATACTTCTCCCATGCCCACTTATACTTAAACGGCACCAACTGATTTACGTCAGCAGTGCAGTTAATTATGCACTTGTCCTCTACTCGTATCCGTCCAGCTATGGTCATTGACACGCCTCGCATTCCGGGTCGTCAATGGAGCACATTTGTACCGCGTTTAGTTCACCAACACGAGATGTAGATTTCTCGGCCGAAGTTGCACCCATGGTACGTAAATAGTAAGTGGTCTTCAGGCCGCGCAGCCATGCCAGCTTATAGGTCTCATCCAGCTTGCGTCCTGATACGCCGGCCATATAGATATTCAGTGACTGCGCTTGGTCTATCCATTTTTGACGCCGCGCTGCCGCCTCTATTATCCACCGCGGTTCAATTTCAAATGCGGTCGCATACAGAGCACGCAAAACAGGTGGGACACGGTCAATCTTGGCAAGACTTCCATCAAAATATTTTAAATCAGCAATCATTACCTCATCCCACAAGCCCAACTTCTTAAGCTCATTAACCAAGTATTCATTAATAACGGTAAACTCGCCCGACAGATTTGATTTAACAAATAAGTTTTGGTAGGTTGGCTCAATGCACGCCGACACGCCTATAATATTCGATATAGTGGCAGTGGGTGCAATGGCTACACAATTAGAATTACGCATACCGTGACGGCCAATTCTCTCGCGCAGCGCACTCCAATCCATGCTCACCGAGGAGTCCACCTCAACATGCCCCCCACGTGCCTGACGCAACAGCTCAAGAGTATCCTGCGGCAATATACCCCTATCCCACAGGCTACCAGCATAGCTTTGATAGCGACCCCGCTCTTCCGCCAACTCAGTTGACGCCGAATATGCGTAATAACACACCGCCTCCATTGAGTGATCGGCAAACTCCACTGCCGCCTTTGAGGCATAAGGTATCCGCAACTCATGCAGACAATCCTGAAATCCCATAATACCAAGACCAACAGGGCGATGTTTAAAGTTGGAGTCGCGTGCTTTTTGAACGGCGTAATAATTAATATCAATCACATTATCAAGCATTCGCATCGCGGTGGTAATGGTGCGCTTCAGTTTATCGTGATCCAACCGGGCATCTGGAGTCAGATGCGCTCTAAGGTTTACTGAACCCAAATTACATACCGCTATCTCTGACTCTGAAGTGTTTAGCGTGATTTCCGTACACAAATTAGAACTGTGCACCACCCCAACATGCTGCTGTGGAGAGCGAATGTTGCATGCGTCCTTAAAGGTAATCCATGGGTGACCGGTTTCAAAAAGCATAGTCAGCATCTTGCGCCACAAGCTGGCTGCCTGAACTTTTTTGAAAAGCTCAATTTCACCGCTTGCTGCCTGGGCTTCATATTGCAGATAAGCACGCTCAAACTCGGTACCAAATTTATCATGCAGATCGGGGCAGGTTGATGGCGAAAACAAGGTCCACTCCTTGCCCTCCATAACACGCCTCATAAATAAATCTGGTATCCAGTTGGCGGTGTTCATGTCATGCGTGCGGCGTCGATCGTCACCGGTATTTTTTCGTAACTCGAGAAACTCTTCGATATCCAAATGCCATGTCTCTAGGTACGCGCACACTGCGCCCTTGCGTTTGCCGCCCTGATTAACCGCTACCGCAGTATCGTTAGCCACTTTCAAGAAAGGCACAACGCCCTGCGACTTGCCGTTTGTCCCTTTAATATGCGTACCCATAGAGCGAACGGGTGTCCAGTCATTGCCAAGCCCACCAGAGTACTTGGCAAGAAGTGCATTCTCTTTTACTGCATCAAAAATTCCAGCCAGATTGTCTGGCACTGTGGTGAGATAGCAAGAGGATAGCTGTGAGCGAATCGTCCCAGAATTAAACAAGGTCGGCGTCGAACTCATAAAGTCAAAGCTAGACAGCAGGTGGTAAAACTCTATGGCACGTGCATTTCGATCGGTCTCTTGTAACGCCAACCCCATGGCTACGCGCATAAAGAATGTCTGCGGCAGCTCAATGCGATTTTCGTTAACATGCAAGAAATATCGATCATACAGCGTCTGCAGACCCAGGTAACTAAACTGCAGGTCGCGACTTGCATTTAACTCACCCGCCAACCGTGGCAGATCAAAGTTGGCCATCTCTGGATCCAGCAGCTCTGCCTCAATGCCGCGCTTAACAAGCGTAACAAAAGATCCAATATAACGCGCCTTCATGTCTTTCTGGCTTACTTCCTCACCCAGAACATCGCAACATATATTGTTTAACAGCAAGCGTGCGGTAACGAAACTGTAAGCTGGATCATGCTCAATCATTGCGCGAGCAGCAAGGATGGCGCACTTGCGCACCTCCTCAACAGGTACGCCATCATAAAGATCACGCAGTGTCAGCTTGAGAATCGGATCGGCACTTACCGAATCCCCAAGCCCCACACACGCCGCCACAATTCGCGCCCTCAAGCCCGCCACGTCCAAGGGGCGGGCTGTGCCATTGTCATTTACATGTATGGCTGGGGCAGAGCTGCTCTCACCTTTTTCCCTAGCTCGTTCCCGCGTACGCTCTTCACGATACAGCACGTACGAACGTGCAACATCATGCTCCCCTGAGCGCATTAGAGCTAATTCGACCTGGTCCTGAATATCCTCTATATGCAATGTCCCGCCATGCGGATGACGGCGCAACAATGCATTGGCAACGGTCTCCGTTAATTGACTTATCAACTCTCTTTCGCGCGCGGATGGCTCACCCTTTACGGCAATAAAGGCCTTGGTCATTGCAATGGAAATCTTTGTTGCCTCGAATAACACCACAGATCCATTGCGACGAATCACTTTATGGTGACCCATGGCTCCCGCGGGGTCGATCACGGCGTTTGAAGCTTCATGTGTTGAAGTTGTAAATGAGGGCATGGCTGGCATTGCAATAGTCACTCCGTTTGAGTCTGGCCTCAGAATATCAAAACTACTACATTTAGTATACTACTTATTTAATAACAGTAGCTATAGTGTATCAACATTTGATGCGTACATTATCGTATGCACAACAAATATCCCAAAATAACGTGAATATACGAAAGGTGGGGCGACGCAGCGCACAACCCTACCTCAAGCCCTGATGGGGCCACACTTTGCAAGATAACGTGGCCAATCAAACTGATGCCCAGGATCAGTCTTACGTCCTGGCGCAATATCTGAATGTCCCACAATTGCACGAATTGGATAAGCACGCCTAAGCGCCCGCGTCAGTCGTATTAAGGAAGTATATTGACGATCACTAAATGGCAAAATATCCGTACCCTCTAATTCCACGCCCACGGAAAAATCGTTGCATGCCGTGCGCTCACGCCATGTTGACGCACCCGCATGCCACGCACGCTTGCTACAAGAAACAAACTGAACAATCTCACCCTGACGTTGTATCAAAAAATGAGCGGAAACCCTCATTCCTTTGAGCTGAGCGTAGTATGGATGCTCCTCCGTATCTAGCTCATTAGAGAAAAATCTCATGATGGCCTGGCCCCCAAACTCACCTGGCGGCAGGGTAATGTTGTGAATAACCAACAAATCTACAGCAACGCCCGGTGGACGCGCATCAAAATTTGGTGAAATGTGGCGCGACACACCGCTGACCCATCCATTTGTGCCAATCTTCAATGCCGGTCACCTTCGTTGCTACGCAAAGTATTGCAGCCCAACCCATGGCCACCCATCCACTGGGGGTTAGAAAAATACATGCCCACAGACACAAAATGATGACCTTGAAAAACTTTGCATGCAAAGAAGGGGCTTTGTCTCATGGGCATACATTCGATTTATGGTTGCCCAGGCTCGCCAGAGTCTATGCGGCGATGCGCTTCACTACAGTAACTCTTGTGACCAATCATAATGCTCTCTCCCGTTGGCAAATGCACGCCACAGTGAGCACAGCGCACCATGGTTTCCCCATGATCAGATTCACCCCCATTTAATACATCTTTGTGTGGCGCCTGCTTGCGATAGTACCTAAGCAGCAAGTAAACAATCATAAAACCAAAGACCACAGCCAGTAAGCGACTCATCTCTCAACACTCCACATAAACCGCTCATAAGCAGCAATTAACAACACATCCAGATGCTTTCCAACGTTCATCAGAACACCTGCCTTATTTCACGACAACAGTCGTTAGTACAATTTTACCAAACTAGTAATTACCCAATAATTAAATCGCTTAGGAAGCGATGTACTAGCCCATCACCCACCGCGTCACTTCTTTCTTATTCTGATATTAAAAGATATTGAGATTCTTTCGATATCTTGCTGATTTGGCTCAACAGAGTGGGGCAGCCAGGATGGGAACATCACCAAATGATTTTTTCTTGCTGGGTATGAAAACTTAGGCGCATTAATTGCATTTAGCTCTAAAACTGGCGCCAAAGATTCTATAGAATATTGCTCTTGAAAATTTCTATAAAATTCAATCTGAGCATCCGAGTCGGTTACATAATAAGCGCCCGACAAAAATGATGAACAGTGAATGTGAATTTTATTGAAGTGACTCAATTTGTTGATGTTCACCCAAACATTATCCATGTGGGTTTCAAAATTTACTGCATCGTACCCAAAATCAGACAGGCATTTATTGGAACGACTCAAGATATCATCAAGCAATGGGGTTAATTCAGGATGGTCACCATAATAAAATTCCTTTGATTGCCAACCGCCAACATTACTAAGCTCGCTCCCCAATGGGTTGGATTGCCTCAGTCTATGGCAAAAATTAAAAATTGCGTCCACATCTACGCTTAGCTTGTCCCACCAAACGGGTGTCGAAAAATAGGTATCAAGGTTCATCGCTTTTGTCTCCCAAGCTTTAAAATATATGATGCGCCCGCACTTGCATGGCAAATTTATCGATTAAGGGGCGACGACACCAGATCTAAGTGATATCCACTCGGATTAAGGTCGACAACGCTAAAAAGCAATCTAACATCCATTTCGGTATTGGATGGCAATCCGCGCCCCTCATCTTCGCCTACCTTCAGATATTCTGATGGGCGAAAAATACGGCGTGCCAATGTCGCATTCATGGAGTTGGTTAACGCAAGCTCAAGATCAGGGTAGGCTTGCGCATATAGTGCATGATTTCTTAGAGAGACATCGAGGGTAATGACACTTGCCTGCTGCGGATCGGCTCTCACAAGGCTGAATGATTCGATCGTTAATTGATCCAATTTTTGTGGCAATGGAATACTGCAATCAAGCAACTCACAATACAACGTCAGCACTGGCTTGGTGCCAGGAAAATTTGCGACAAGCTCAACACGATAAAAATAAGCTGTCTGTGCCACAAGGCTAACGAACAGCAAAATGGCTGCTGCCCAGAACCACCAAAATCTTGGTTTGACAACCGCAACACCCATCCCATCCACAGCAAGATGGCTGGCATAAAATTTATTGTGGGTTATCGGGGCGCCCTTCGTCAGGCTTTCAACAAACTCTCTCTGCACCTCTTTTTGCGTCGAAGAGATAATGGACTGTAAATTGAGCTCGCCATCACGCAAATACCTAGCAGCATTAAATATTTCTTGACACAGCCCGCAGCGCACCATGCCGCGATACGCACCCAACTGAACCGGATTGACTCTAAAACGAGTGTTGCACTTTGGGCACTGAGTAACGGCGCTCATCGTTTCACCCCAGATAGGCATATCCAGCCTTCCTCAGTCATGGGCTGCCCAAAGTCAAACCAAGGGGCATAAGTTTCCATCACATCCTCGCTCTGCTCACTAAGAACACCAGATAGAACAATTTGACCACCCTGTCGCGTTAGTCTCGCCAATAGTGGAGCAAGCATTTTGAGCGGGTTCGTAAGTATATTGGCTATCACAATATCTGTGGACTCTGTTGGTGTGGCATCAGGCAAATAAAACTGTGCGGCAACTTGATTGATTCTTGCATTATCACGACTAGAGCACACGGCCTGAACATCCAAATCTACGCCGGCAGCGCTGCTCGCTCCAAGCTTAAGCGCAGCGATGGTCAAAATACCGGAACCACAGCCATAATCCAAAATGGATTCCCCTCCTTTCAAGTTGGCGTCCAACCAGCGCAAACACAAACGAGTAGTGGGGTGACTGCCCGTACCGAAGGCCAGGCCAGGATCAAGCGTGATATTGACAGCAGTCGAATCAGGCGAAATGTGCCAGGTGGGCACAATCCACAAACGCTGTGAAATACAAATGGGGCTAAATTGCAGCTGGGTTAAGCGCACCCAATCTTTGTCTTCCAGAGTTGCGGTGGTATAGGCTGGCGGCTGATCAAGTCCAGCGGCGTACGCTGCCTCCCTCACAACCACATCTATCGAGACGCCCTGATCAAACAAGGCGGTAATTTGATTGTGTGCCCACAGATGATAGCGTTCTCCCGGCTCGCCAAACATGGCTTGCTCGTATTGAGTATCAATATCAGCGTCATGTATGTCCGCCGACAGAGCGCCACGCTCCAACAGCGCCTCACTCAACACCTCCGCCCGAGACGCGGATGCCATGAGTGTCAGTGTCAGCCAGGCCATGATTATTTTACCTTGATACGCTCTGCTAGCTTATGCTCCAAATAATGAATATTGGTACCACCCCGCAAAAAAGCGGCATCTATCATCAGCTCTTGATGTAACGGAATATTGGTTTCTATACCCTCCACCACCATTTCAGACAGGGCAATGCGCATACGGGCCACCGCCTGTTGGCGAGTATCACCATACGCTATGATTTTGCCAATCATAGAATCATAGTACGACGGCACCAGATAATTAGTGTACACATGCGAGTCTACCCGAATACCGGGGCCGCCCGGAACATGCCAGGTGGTAATGCGGCCGGCCGAGGGTGTAAATTTATAGGGGTGCTCAGCATTGATACGACACTCGATAGCGTGCCCCTTTAGAACAATATCATTTTGTTTGAAGCTAAGTTTTTCACCCGCAGCAATACGGATCTGTTGTTGTACAATATCTACGCCCGTAATCATTTCGCTGACCGGATGCTCCACCTGTATACGAGTATTCATCTCAATGAAAAAGAATTCATCTTTCTCATATAAAAACTCGAAAGTTCCCGCGCCACGATACCCAATCTTGCGGCAGGCCGCTGCACAACGCTCTCCGATTTTATTACGAGCACGGGCGCTGAGCAGCGGGGCGGGCGCCTCTTCGAGAATTTTTTGGTGACGACGTTGCATTGAGCAATCACGCTCGCCCAAATACACAGCATTGCCATAAGAGTCCGCCAATACCTGAAACTCAATGTGTCGCGGATCTTTTAAAAACTTTTCCATGTATATGACGGGATTGTTAAACGCAGCCTGAGCTTCGTTGCGCGTCATAATCACAGCGTTAAGAAGTGCTGCCTCGGTATGCACTACGCGCATGCCGCGGCCGCCGCCGCCGCCAGCCGCTTTAATAATGACTGGATAGCCAATACTACGTGCAATTTTTTTAATTTCAGCTGAGTCACTTGAAAGCGCCCCATCCACACCAGGTACACACGGAATGCCCGCCTTCTTCATTGCATTTTTAGCGGATACCTTGTCACCCATCAAACGAATGGTCTCCGGGCGTGGGCCAATGAATACAAATCCACTTTTTTCCACACGCTCAGCAAAGTCAGCACTTTCGGCTAAAAAACCATAACCAGGATGAATGGCTTGCGCGTCAGTCACCTCTGCCGCGCTGATAATAGATGGGATATGAAGATAGCTTTGCAGCGAAGCGGCGGGGCCGATACAAACCGACTCATCGGCCAGCCTGACATACTTTGCATCTGCATCAGCCTCGGAGTGTATCGCCACAGACTTAATACCCATCTCACGGCAGGCGCGTTGAATTCTTAAGGCAATTTCGCCACGATTAGCGATAAGAATTTTATCAAACATAACTCAATCGATAACAAAAAGTGGCTGCCCGTACTCAACCGGCTGACCACTTTCAACCAAAATCATTTTAATAACGCCACTCCTGTCGGCCTCTATCTCATTGAGCAACTTCATTGCCTCGATTATGCACAATGTGTCGCCCACATTTACGCTTTGGCCAATTTCTACAAAAGGCTTTTCGCCTGGAGATGGGCTACGATAAAAGCTTCCGACCATTGGCGACTCCACCGTATAGCCAGAAGGTATTGCCTGCTCAATTGTTGCAGTGGGCGTATCAGGCAAGCCCTCGGCAAAAGAAACTTGCTGCTGCGTGGCGTGAGCATGCGATGCGATGCCCCCCGAACGGACAATGCGCACCCGCTCTTCGCCCTCGCTAATCTCTAGCTCAGCAATATTAGACCCCTCAACCAACTCAATCAACGTTTTAAGTTTACGTAAGTCCATGGTCAACCCCTAACAGAATATTGAAGCGCATATTGCACTGCAAGCTCATAGCCCAGAGCCCCCAGGCCACTAACAACACCAATGGCGAGATCAGAAAAATAAGATTCTTTGCGGAAAGCTTCACGTGCAAAAACATTGGAAATGTGGACCTCAATAAATGGGATGGCAACCGCAGCCAAGGCGTCACGCAACGCTACGCTTGTATGTGTAAAGGCGGCGGGATTGATAACAATGAAGTTTGTGCCATCTTGGCGCGCTAGCTGTATGCGATCCACCAGAACAGACTCGGAGTTGCTTTGAAAGTGTGCCAAAGTTGCACCGCGTGTATGTGCCAAATTTAGTAATTGTTTGTTTATATCATCCAGAGTGCTTTGCCCATACACGCCAGGCTCACGATCGCCGAGCAGGTTTAAATTGGGGCCATGCAGAACCAGAATATTTCTCATATGCAGTTTACTGTAAGCTAAAATTAAGGAATTTTTGCTACGGGGATTAGCGCGGCGCTACCCCTGCAAGCACTTGCGTAACCCTTCGGCAGTAAGAATCTGGGGCGAAAAGCTTCCCCTTAGTGCCAACAAGTTTTTGTCAACGCTCACCAGTGCGTCTACCTTGGCCTTGTGCGCAACCGCCAAGAACACCTGACTAAACATTCCATGTGACGGCATCCAATTAGATATTGAGGCCGTCTCAGAGTACGGAAAAAAATCTTCGAGCAACAAATCCTGCTCGGCAACTGATAATTCGAATTTTGGATAACTCAGCGACACAAACAAATCTTCTTTTGTTGCGTCACTAATCACCGGACGAATAGACTTGCTCTGCCAGGCCTTTCTCAGCCACGCCAAATTTCCATCAGCAAATAACAGCGCGGAGAGTATTAAATTCGTATCAAGAACAACACGCATACTATTCCCGGGGCAATCGCGCCCAAACGACGGCACCTGTCACATCATCCTCTAATATTTTCAATATATTCAATTTGTTGCGTACAGCACAAACATCCTCGGCTGGGGCCATAGCAGCAATCTCTCGAATTTCAGCGGACTTAACCGCCCCGGATTGCGAAGCGACCCCGACCAATGCTGCGGACTCATTATTTAGGACTATCTTGGCGTGCACAGTTTAATGACCTCAGCATGCAAGTAAGCAAGTGCGAATTGTATCTGATGGAGCAGTCTCACGCAAGATTAAGTCATTGTCGAACAAGGGGTGGGCAACTCACTTTGTGACAATCCGAGATTAAACAGATTATTGTTTTTCTTTTGTTGAGTTGCCCTAAATAGGGCAGTACGGCATAATTGCATACTTTACTAGAGCAACAATTTATTCATTACCTTAGAGACATTCGGGAGGCTAGCGAACGATGGCTGCGGCAAGCAATACACAACCCCCAAAATTTAACGATATAACCGGAGCAATCCGCGCCTTAGCAATGGATGCGGTTCAAAAAGCTAACTCTGGGCATCCTGGCGCTCCTATGGGTATGGCAGAAATTGCCGAGGCGCTGTGGATTCATCACCTGCGGCACAATCCAACAAACCCAAAGTGGGCCGACCGCGATCGCTTCGTGTTATCTAATGGCCATGGCTCAATGTTAATTTATGCCTTGCTACACCTAACTGGCTACGATTTATCCATTGATGAAATTAAAAACTTCCGTCAGCTACACTCCAAAACTCCTGGCCATCCAGAATATGGCTACACCGCTGGCGTAGAAACCACCACAGGTCCATTGGGTCAGGGCATTACCAATGCGGTGGGCTTTGCTCTGGCAGAAAAAATGCTGGCAAATGAATTTAATCGCCCAAATTACGAAATCGTAGATCATTACACATACGCCTTCCTTGGCGACGGTTGCATGATGGAGGGGATTTCACATGAGTCTTGTGCGCTGGCCGGCACCTGGGGCCTGGGTAAACTAATCGCCTTTTGGGATGACAACGGGATCTCTATTGATGGTCATGTTGAAGCTTGGTTTACGGATGATACTGCAAAGCGTTTCGAATCTTATGGCTGGCATGTAATCCCCAATGTAGCGGGGCACGACCTTGACGCGCTCAATGGCGCCATAAATGCCGCCAAAAAAATTACTGATAAGCCCACATTAATCTGTTGCAAAACAATTATCGGCGCAGGATCTCCAAACAAAGCTGGAACGCATGACGTACATGGTGCGGCGCTGGGTGATGCGGAAGTTTCTGCTGCGCGAGAATACATTGGCTGGGATCATCCGCCATTCGAAATTCCGGCTCACGTTTATCAAGCGTGGGATGGGCGTAGCAAGGGTGCCGCTCTGGAACAACTATGGAACACAAAGTTTGCAGAATACCGCAAGGCCTTCCCACATGATGCAGCCGAGTTTGAGCGACGGATGAGCGGTAACCTGCCGGAAAACTGGGCAAAACATGCGGCGGATATTGTCGCTCAAGCGAACAAACAAGCAGAAACAATTGCCTCGCGCAAAGCCTCACAAAATGTGATCAACGGCCTGGCGCAAGTGCTACCAGAATTCTTGGGGGGTTCCGCAGACCTGACTGGGTCAAACTTAACCAACTGGACGGGAGCCAAGCACGTTCACGGAAAAGCTCCGGGAAATTACATCAGCTACGGGGTGCGCGAGTTTGGTATGTCAGCCATCATGAACGGGGTTGCCCTGCATGGTGGTCTGCTACCATTTGGCGGAACATTCTTAATGTTCTCAGAGTATGCACGCAATGCACTACGTATGGCCGCACTAATGAAGCAGCGTGTAATTTTCGTATATACACATGACTCTATCGGCTTGGGCGAAGATGGTCCAACCCATCAACCAGTAGAGCAAACCAGCACACTACGCTACATCCCAAACATGGATGTATGGCGTCCCTGTGACACAGTGGAGTCTGCCGTGGCGTGGATTGCAGCAGTTGAGCGCAGGGCCGGTCCGAGCAGTCTCATATTTAGCCGTCAAAACTTGACATTTCAAAGTCGCAACGAGAGCGCAATTGCCAACATTTGTAAGGGCGGCTACGTGTTATCGGACGCCTCAAACGGGAAGCCACAAGCCATAATTATCGCAACCGGGTCCGAGGTGGGCCTAGCCATGGCTGCACAGAAATGCCTGGCCGAGAACCACAACATTAATGTACGCGTAGTTTCTATGCCATCAACCAATGTTTTTGATCGCCAGGATCTGGCCTACAAAGACAGTGTGCTGCTCAAGGGTAGCAAACGTGTGGCCGTTGAAGCGGGTATAACAGATTTTTGGTATAAGTATGTGGGGCTAGATGGCGCAGTGGTTGGCATGAATAGCTTCGGTGAATCCGCTCCAGCGGGCGAACTATTCAAGCACTTCGGCATTACCACCGAAAATGTAGTGAATAGCGTCAAAGCGTTGCTCTAAAGCTTGGGCGCCGATCTAAGATCGGGTGTTTTTTCACAACACGCACCACCTTACTTTAGGATCAGCGCCGAATAAATAGTAGCAATTATAACCACATAACCAAGGGAGTGAAGCATGGCAATAAAGGTTGGCATTAATGGGTTTGGCCGAATTGGTCGCATGGTGTTCCGCGCGGCAATACAAAACTTCAAAGACATTGAGATAGTTGGCATCAATGACTTGCTTGAACCAGATTACTTGGCTTACATGCTAAGTTACGACTCTGTGCATGGTCGATTCAATGGCAGCGTTTCTATTGAAGGGAGCACCTTGGTCGTCAACGGCAAAAAAATCCGCCTGACTGCCATTAAGGATCCCGCTGAACTGAAGTGGGGCGAGGTTGGTGCAACAATAGTTATTGAATCAACCGGACTCTTTCTCACCAAAGAAACCTGTGAAAAACATATCGCCGCTGGCGCTATGAAAGTCATTATGTCCGCACCGTCTAAAGATGACACCCCCATGTTCGTGTATGGCGTAAATGACAAAACCTACGCCAACCAAACCATCATCTCCAACGCTTCGTGTACTACAAATTGCCTGGCTCCAGTTGCCAAAGTGTTAAATGACACATGGGGTATCAAGCGTGGGCTAATGACCACCATACATGCTGCTACTGCCACCCAAAAAACCGTAGACAGCCCATCAAACAAAGACTGGCGTGGTGGTCGAGGCATTCTTGAGAACATCATTCCGTCCTCAACTGGTGCTGCCAAAGCCGTTGGTGTGGTCATCCCTGAGTTAAATAAAAAGCTCACCGGTATGGCGTTCCGTGTGCCCACCTCCGATGTATCTGTAGTCGACCTCACCGTGGAATTAAACAAAGCTGCAACATACAAAGATATCTGCGCCGCCATGCAGGCAGCCTCCCAAGGCTCAATGAAGGGCATACTTGGCTATACCGATGAGAAGGTGGTGTCTACTGACTTTCGAGGCGAAAGCTGCACCTCTGTTTTCGATGCAGAGGCCGGAATGTCCTTGGATGAAACCTTCGTTAAGGTGGTTTCTTGGTACGACAACGAATGGGGTTACTCAAGCAAAGTTCTCGAGATGGTTCGCGTCATAGCAAAATAAACTCATCCATCAAGGTAGGCCTTGGCTCACCTTGATACCCTCTATGCGCCTCACCTCGAATACTTGATTGGAGAAAAATTGTCTATAATAAAAATGGTTGATTTGAGCCTGCGAAATAAACGCGTCCTGATTCGTGAAGATTTGAATGTTCCCCAGGGCGAGGATGGCAGCATCACAGATGACACTCGCATTCGAGCAAGCGTGCCCACCATTCAGCATGCCCTGAAAGCGGGTGCAAAAGTAATGCTAATGTCTCATCTCGGACGCCCAGAGGAGGGCACATACTCTGAAACAGACTCATTAAAGCCAGTAGCCAAGTGCTTGTCTGCCCTGCTAGGCACAGAAGTTCGAGTAATCAAAGACTGGCTGGACGGCAACTTCACCCTCAACGAGGGTGAAGTTGTTTTGTTTGAAAATGTACGATTCAATAAGGGTGAGGGAAAAAATGATGAGGGGCTGTCTAAAAAAATAGCCAAGCTGTGCGATATCTACGTGATGGATGCGTTTGGTACCGCACATCGTGCACAGGCCTCCACCCATGGCGTGGCAAAATATGCACCAGCAGCCTGTGCGGGGCCACTTTTAGCGGCAGAACTGGATGCCTTGGGCAAGGCATTAGAAAGCCCAGCCCACCCACTGGTTGCCATCGTCGGCGGATCTAAAGTTTCAACAAAATTAACTGTACTGGAGTCGCTATCTCACATTGTTGATCAACTGATCGTCGGTGGCGGTATCGCCAACACCTTCATCAAAGCGGCTGGCCACAATGTAGGAAAGTCACTATATGAGCCGAATCTTGTGGCCGAAGCCAAGCGCTTAATGGAGGCTGCCAAGGCCAAGGGTGGCTCGATTCCCATTCCAACCGATGTCGTCGTAGGGCAAAGGTTCGACGCCAATGAGCCTGCCGTAATTAAAAAAGTTGCCGACATCGCCGATGACGACATGATTTTTGATATTGGCCCAGAGACCGCTCGGGCCTATGCAGATCATCTTAAAAAAGCCGCAACCATCTTGTGGAATGGCCCAGTGGGTGTGTTCGAATTTGAGCAATTTGGTGCCGGCACCAAAACACTGGGGGCAGCAATTGCGGACAGCACCGCATTTTCCATCGCTGGTGGTGGCGATACCCTGGCAGCCATAGCCAAATATAAAATCGGCGATCGTGTAAGCTACATTTCTACAGGTGGCGGAGCATTTTTGGAATTTCTCGAAGGAAAAAAATTACCAGCGGTAGAGATTTTAGAGCAGCGCGCTGCAAAATAAACAAGGCGAAAATATTGATGTTACGTAGAACTAAGATTGTTGCCACCCTCGGGCCCGCCTCCAGCGACCAAAAGGTTTTGGAGAAAATGATACGCGCTGGTGTGGATGTGGTGCGCATGAATTTCTCTCATGGGACAGCCCAAGATCACGTAGCGCGGGTTGAGAAGGTGCGCGCTGCTGCGGCAGCGTGCGGTCGCATTGTCGGTATTCTTGCCGACCTTCAGGGGCCTAAAATTCGAGTAGGAAAGTTCGAAAATGACAAAATAATCCTTAAAAAGGGTGACACCTTTATTCTAGATGCTGGGTGGACTGGCCTTGGAAACCAAGAACGCGTTAGCCTAGACTACAAAGAGCTGCCCAATGATGTCAGCAAGGGCTCGGTACTGCTACTCAATGATGGCATGCTGGAGTTCGGTGTAACTGAGGTTAGCGGAGCACAAATTATATGCAAGGTGGTGCGTGGTGGCGTACTCTCAAACAACAAGGGCATTAATCGAAAGGGCGGCGGCTTAACCGCCCCCGCACTTACCGACAAAGACAAAGAAGATATAAAGACTGCCGCCCTAATCAAGGCGGACTACCTAGCCATTTCTTTTCCACGTTCCGCTGACGACATGAGGTTGGCGCGTAAATTAATGCAAGCGGCAGGTGGGAAAAGTCTGCTTATGGCAAAAATTGAGCGTGCCGAAGCCATCGCCGTCCTAGACGAAATAATTGACGCGTCCGATGCCATTATGGTGGCACGGGGCGATCTTTCAGTTGAGGTTGGGGACGCCGCCGTTCCCGGTTTACAGAAACGCATGATTCGTATGGCACGCGCCAAAAACAAATTGGTTATAACTGCCACACAAATGATGGAATCAATGATCACCAACCCAATCCCCACACGGGCAGAGGTGTCTGATGTAGCAAATGCAGTACTAGATGGCACTGACGCAGTAATGCTGTCTGCAGAAACAGCCGTGGGAGACTATCCTGTCGAAACCATTCAATCTATGGTGCGCATCTGCATTAACGCAGAAAGCGAGATAGAGGATATCTCCACTGGTTATGATCCGTCCCAAGTACAATTCACGCGAATTGATCAATCTATTGCTATGTCTGCACTCTATGCGGCCTCTCACTTCACAGTTAAGGCAATTGTAGCGCTGACTCAGTCTGGCTCAACTGCGTTATGGATGTCACGCATGAATGCAAGGGTGCCAATTTTTGCACTAACACCTACAGAGTCAACCTTAAGCAAGGTAACACTTTTTAGCGGGGTGCACCCCATAGCATTTAATTTAACCTCCGAGCTTCCCTCAATAGAGTTGCATGCAGCCGAAGATGAGCTGGTACGTTTAGGCTTAATCAAGGAGGGGGATATGATTGTCATGACCATAGGAGAGGCCGTCAAGGCCGGCTACACAAATACCATGAAAATAGTACGAGTGGGCGATCACCGCAAGGGCTGAAAAGTTGCAGTACAATGGGGCTTACTCGTACATCGCGTAAGCCAGATCTTTAGATTTTGTTGAGCACCCTTAAAATTTATTAGGAGAAAGAAATGGCCCTCGTTTCATTACGTCAGCTGCTAGATCATGCAGCCGAAAACGGATACGGACTACCCGCATTCAATGTTAATAACCTAGAGCAAGTCAGAGCCATCATGGAGGCAGCGGACGAAACAAACAGTCCGGTAATTATGCAGGGCTCAGCCGGTGCTCGCAAATACGCAGGCGAGGCATTTTTGCGTCACTTAATTTTGGCCGCAGTAGAGGCCTACCCGCACATACCCGTTGTAATGCACCAAGACCATGGAGCGTCTCCGGCTGTATGCATCAACGCCATTCGCTCTGGCTTTTCCAGCGTAATGATGGATGGCTCTTTAAAAGAGGACGCAAAAACTCCATCCTCATATGAATACAACGTTGCAACAACAAGCAAGGTTGTTGACATCTCCCACGCAGTGGGGGTGTCCGTTGAAGGTGAGCTTGGCTGCCTGGGCTCACTTGAGACCGGTATGGGCGAACAAGAGGATGGGCAGGGCGCGGAAGGCAAGCTAGATCACTCACAGCTGCTAACCGATCCCGAGGAAGCGGCCGACTTTGTCCGAAAAACGGGGGTAGATGCACTGGCAATAGCCATTGGCACTTCGCATGGTGCATACAAATTTACTCGCCCACCCACAGGTGACATCTTGGATATCAAGCGTATCAAAGCAATCCATGCGCGCATCCCCAATACCCACCTAGTGATGCACGGGTCCTCCTCGGTACCACAAGAATGGCTAAAGATCATTGACCAATTTGGTGGTGACATGGGAGAAACCTATGGCGTACCCGTTTCAGAGATAGTCGAAGGCATCAAGCATGGTGTACGAAAAGTTAATATTGATACAGACCTGCGCATGGCATCTACTGGTGCAGTACGTCGTCACCTGGCACAGAATCCAAAAGACTTTGATCCACGCAAATTTCTAGCCACAGCAACCTTGGCCATGAAGGATATTTGTAAAGCTCGCTATGAAGCCTTTGGCTCTGCTGGTCAAGCCTCTAAGATTAAACCAATCTCACTCGACGCTATGGCTATCAGATACACCAAGGGTGAGCTAAAGGCCATCGTTAAGTAATCAACAACGGGGGTGGCCCCCGTAGGGCTGGTCATTGTTGCCCCCTTATGGGGGCGCCTCTAATTAAGACGCGACCTGCCTAGCCACGGTTGCCACCCACCACCATCTTGTACTCAAAAAGACGACATTCTATCGCCCCATTAAACAAAGGGGTTCGGCGTGAAACAGACAACCGAATAAATTTCGGCATACGCAAATCAGAGGTGAGTAAGTAAGCATTCCAGCCACCAAATTTTCTCTTTAGCGCATCGCCTAGCTTAGGATAAAAATCCTCCAACTCCAGCAAATCACCCATGCGCTCGCCATAGGGTAAGTTTGCCACAAGAACTCCATGATCTCTTGGTGCAGAAATCTCCAGCACATTCGCTTGATTCAACGACACCGCATCCAATAAGCCTGCATTTTCTAAATTAAGGCGAGCAGCCTTAAGCTCTTCGCCATACAAATCGCTACCAAAGATAGGGAGCGGACTAACTTTTTTTTGGGCTGCATATGCCTGATTGCGCATCTCACGCCATGCAACATTATCAAATGTTTTAAATTTTTCAAAGGCAAAGTTACGGCCAATTCCAGGGGCTATATTCAGCGACATCAGTGCAGCCTCAATTAAAAATGTGCCACTACCACACATCGGGTCCAACAGTGGCACGCCCGGCAACCAACCGGTCAACAACAAAATGCCGGCCGCCAAATTCTCGCGCAGGGGTGCAATATTAGTATATTGACGGGTGCCACGCTTAAAGAGCGCGTCCCCAGAGGTGTCGATATACAAAGTCATACGACTCGCCTCAAGAAATGCATGGATGCGAATATCTGGCGCATGCGTATCTACGCTAGGACGCTCACCAATAAGCGCGCGAAACTTGTCACATACAGCATCTTTAATTCTAAGCGTAATAAAATCTAGGCTTTTTAGGGGACACTTAATTGCTGTTACATTAACGCGGATAGTTCTGGAGACGGGAAACCAATCATTCCAGGGCAGTGCATAAACCTCATCAAAAATATCTTGCTCGCTATGATAGCCCCCTATCGCTACGCGCCACAACACACGACTTGCAATACGGCTGTGCAAGTTAACCAGATAGCCAAACGAAGGTACCCCGACAAAATGTACCCCACCATCAGCCACCCGCACTTCTTGTGCGCCGAGCACATTCAGCTCACTCGCTAACGTTGCTTCCAATCCTCGAGGACAGGGAGAGAAAAAAATTTCAAGCATACCGTTACACCGGCTTAACAACTACAAGAATAATGATGATGACCATAATTATTACTGGCAGCTCATTAAAAAACCGATAAAAGACATGACCACGCTTATTGCGATCATTTTTAAAGTCATGCAGCAACTTGCCGCAATATATGTGGTACACAATCAAAAGCAACACCGCTGAAAATTTAATATGCATCCATTGACCAGATACAGCATGATTAGCCCATAGCCATAGCCCGAAGATAATGGTCAGCACCCCGCCAGGGGTCATGATTCCATAAAATAATTTACGCTCCATAATCTTAAATCTCTCAATGCCGACCACATCCTGACTCATTGAGTGATACACAAACAGGCGTGGCAAGTAGAATAAACCGGAAAACCATGTGACCATAAAGATTATGTGAACTGCTTTAATCCACAGCACGGCTCGCTCCCTC
The DNA here is from genome assembly GCA_002470125.1 of Gallionellales bacterium UBA7399. Taxonomy (GTDB): domain Bacteria; phylum Pseudomonadota; class Gammaproteobacteria; order Burkholderiales; family Gallionellaceae; genus Nitrotoga. Next base: position 19,459 of record DKNB01000085.1, read on the forward strand.
TTTTAANNTTTAATAAAGATAAATTAAACGTATTTTGTGTGCTCTATGTACATCTGGCGCCCTCATAAAGGCTGCCCTATAAAATAGTGTCGCACAACCTCTTTCAGTTGACCCAGCTGACCATGAAAAAAATGGGCGGCCTCGGGCAATACCACAACAGGCAAGAGTTGGGATCGTGCCCACTTTAGCGCGTCTCCCAACGGAACGATCTCATCCAGTTCTCCGTGCACCAAAAGCGTATTACGGGGCACGTGTGGCATGGTGTAACGAGTTACCGCTGGTGCAATCAGCACCAACTGTTGCGCTGAGATTTTCTGCACTACACGGGCCTGCACATAGGCACCAAAAGAAAATCCAGACAAAATAAGTGGCAAATTGCCATGCCTATTTAAGGCGTAACGCGTTACCGCCAATGCATCTTCTGTTTCGCCATTGCCATAATCAAAGCTACCGCCACTTGCACCTACACCCCTAAAGTTGAAGCGCAATGCAACAAATCCCAATTCCGTAAAAATATTAGCCAGCGTTGTTACCACCTTGTTTTCCATAGTCCCCCCCATGGTGGGCAAGGGGTGCGCTATCACCGCAATAGCTCGCGGTGTACCATGCGGCATATGCACCCTGGCCTCCAACATGCCAATCGGTCCAGGGATATCAACCTCTTGGATTGTAGCTATCAAATCTTGAGGCGCTCCACCACACATCCATTCTTTAGGTGGCTAAGAATAATTTCATCAAGATCGCTTTCATCTACATAGGTATACCACACACCCTCTGGGTACACCACCAGCACGGGGCCATCTTCACAACGATCCATACAGCCAGCGGAATTGATGCGGATGCGACCCCCCATGGCAGACAGGCCAAGTGACTTAACCTTGTCTTTAACATAGTCACGCATTTTTTGCGCATCGATGTTATTACAACATTCCGCACCTTCTTCGCGCTGATTCGTACAAAAGAAAACATGTTTTTCAAAGTAACTCATGCGGGGCTCCGTATACACAAATAATCATTTCTTATTCTGATGCCACAGATTGTTCGTGTGCCAAAGGTAACCAACTGTTAGCAAAGGAAATGCCCACGCGACAGCTTGTGACAGGCCATTGTAGTTCAGTAGGTGGCCATAGTTCCATTGATACAAGTGCATGGCCACAGATGGATTGCCGGCACTCAATACCCAATATGCCAATATCCAATATCCTAGCGCACTCAATATAGCCAACCTCATCAGCTGTACCCGTGGCAGCTGATTCACAGCAATCAACAGCATAACGCTCACACAAATTCCAAGCATAGCCTCGCCATTTATCCACAACAACAGCGCCCATGACTTAAGTAGCGTGACCGCCATAATAAACTTAGTCATCGCCACCACAAACAGCAGGGGCAGCAATACATTTATCACATGACGTCCTGTGCGCAGCAGAATTAACAGCAGCGTTCCTAGCATCAACATATTTAGGAGTGTAGCCAGACTTTCCATCCAGCGGAATGGCTCGGGTTGCGCCGCCACGAATGGCGCACGGGCCACCTCGCTAATAAATACGCTCCCCAACATGGGTAACGAAGGATTTATTTGTGCGAATACCCACAGTAACACCAATGCCAAGCCAAAGCTTTCCCCCCTTTCGTTGCGAAACAAGCGTGTACGCCAAAGCGGCAGATGTAGAGAAAACCATGCCCGTGGTGCAATGCTTGCCGCCAGCAGAGCACCCAACAGTGTACCGCCGACATTTGTCAGCAAATCTAGATTTGAGCTGACCCGTGCAGGCAAATACATTTGCGCGTATTCCATCATAGCCGAGAGTGTCGCCCCACAGAGCGTGGCGACCAATACCGCCACAGCCACCCCACAACGCGTCTGCAGGGCTAGCCCAGACAACAAGCCAAGCGGCAGATAAACAAGCAAATTGATGATGACATCGAACGAGGTATATTGCATCAACAAGGGCATGGTCAATACGGCATGCACCTCAAGCCCCTGATCCTGCCAGCCAGAAAAAGGTGACAGGCTGGCATAAACAATAAATAACCCATAGCCCAGCACCAGATAGGTTCGTAGGTGCGTGTGGGCAGGGATTGTGCCAATCTTTTTCATAATGGGATCAGGCTTGATTGATTTTTCCAAAAAATTTATCGGATAGCGCGGGCAGTCATTCCGCATCACAATACTTTATGTCTCACCGAGAGGCGGGGCATAAAGTATATATCCCAAATAAATCAAGATATGTAATTAAGCCAAGCGGCGTAGCGAAGTCCTTGCTGGGTGCTACCGTATTAATGAAGTGTACGTGGAATACTCAGCACAAACTGTGGGATGGGGGCATCAAATTGTGTGCCATCCTCTGCCACCATTTGATAGCTACCGGACATGGTGCCAACCTGCGTAGCCAAGACCGTACCGCTGGTATATTCAAAACTTTGACCTGACTGGAGAGTTGGCTGCTCGCCCACAACCCCCTGCCCACGCACCTCTTGAACATATTGATTGGCATCGGTAATAATCCAGTGTCGGCTAATCAATTTAGCAGGAGCCTCGCCCTCGTTAGTGATGGTAATGGTGTACGCAAAAACAAATCGATTGTCAGCCTCGTCCGATTGTTCGGCCACATAGCTCACTCCAACAACAATTTTTATTTGACACTTACTATTTTTTTCCATTTTAGCATTACACATCATTTTATTTAATATAACAAGATCAAGCATGAGCCTTGGGGGTTGGCGACAACGTCTTTGCACAATCAAAAACTATCTGTGGCATCGCCATGGTCAAAATTTCAACTTACGCAGCCCCAGTTGTGATTGTTACATAACGCATCAGTTCTGGTTAACTGGTATTGAGGTGGGCTAGCAACTATAATTACACCCTCAAGTTAATTTTGGCCTTTCTTGACTATGCAGTTATTCGCCTTTGGCATTAATCACCAGACCGCACCCATCGCTGTGCGTGAACAACTTGCATTCAACGTCGATGCAGTAGAGCCAGCCCTGCGCGATCTAGTTGGACAATGCGCCACCAAGGAAGCAACCATACTCTCCACCTGCAACCGCACTGAGGTGTACTGCAACACGCGCGAACCGGTACAAATTGTTAACTGGCTGGCAAATTATCATGAGTTGCGGCTATCCGAAATCGAGCCATACCTTTACACCCTGCCAAACGAACAAGCAGTAAAGCATGCCTTTCGCGTCGCCAGTGGGTTAGATTCGATGGTTTTGGGAGAGCCTCAAATTTTAGGTCAAATGAAGCAAGCGGTTCGTTGCGCAGGACAGGCTGGCACGCTAGGATTTTTACTGCACAAACTATTTCAGCGCACCTTCTCGGTGGCCAAGGATGTGCGCACCCAAACAGAAATTGGTTCCAATTTGGTTTCAATGGCAGCGGCGGCAGTAAGGCTGGCTGAACGCATCTTTCCTAGCATTGCCGAGCAGGGCATACTGTTCATTGGGGCAGGGGAGATGATTGAATTAAACGCTATGCATTTCGCCGCTCAATCACCAAAGCGCATGACTGTTGCAAATCGGACCCTGGAGCGCGCCCAAGCTTTGGCACAACGCATAGGCGGACACGCCATCACGCTAAGCGAACTGCCAGAACAACTAGCACACCACGACATTATCATAACCAGCACCGCAAGCCCATTGCCCATACTAGGCAAGGGCATGATTGAGCGAGCGCTCAAGACACGCAAACACCGGCCCCTATTTATTGTCGACCTTGCTGTGCCAAGGGATGTTGAAGCAGAGGTGGCGGAACTGAGTGACGTATTTTTGTATACAGTTGATGACCTATCCGAAATAGTGCGCGACGGATTGGATGCTCGCCAGGATGCGGTAAAAGAAGCTGAGATTATTATTAATTCCGGTGTAACAGACTTCATCCATTGGATGGAATCACGAGAGGTGGTGCCCACTATCCGTGCATTACGTGACCATGTCGAGCGCCAGCGCAGTCACGAGATGCAGAGGGCATTGCGTATGCTCACAAATGGTGACAGCCCAGAAAAAGTACTTGAGTCTCTAAGTAGCGCGCTTACCAATAAATTTCTTCATGCACCAACCAGCGCGCTAAATCAAGCGCGGGCAGAAGATCGTGATGGCCTGCTTGCGATGGTGCATCGCATTTATGACATTGGCACATCTGAATGAAGCCCAACATTGTTACCAAGCTCGGCCAACTAGATGAGCGCTTGGATGAGGTTAACCGCCTGTTGAGTGATGAAAATGCCACTCACGACATGGATAGCTACCGCAAGCTTAATCGTGAGCGTGCGGAACTGGGCCCGGTGGTGGAGCTGTATCATGCCCATCAAGCTTGCACTAACGATATTGCAACCGCGCTACAAATGGCGAGCGACCCAGAAATGCGAGAGTTTGCCGAGAGCGAGGTAAAGCAAGGGCGTGAGCGCCTAGAAGAAATCACAGTGGCCCTACAACGACAACTGCTACCAAAGGATCAAAATGATGATCGCAATGTTTTTTTAGAAGTTCGCGCAGGCACGGGCGGTGATGAAGCGGCATTATTTTCAGGAGATCTGTTTCGTATGTATGTCCGCTTTGCGGAACGCAATCATTGGCAGGTAGAAATTGTCTCGGAGAGCTGCGGTGAGAAGGGTGGATTCAAAGAAATTATTGCACGCATTGTCGGGCATGGCGCCTACTCAGTCCTAAAATTCGAATCTGGTGCGCACAGGGTGCAGCGTATACCCACCACCGAAACACAGGGTAGGATCCACACGTCGGCCTGCACTGTGGCGGTACTACCCGAAGCCGATGAGGTCAGTGACATAGTGCTAAATCCTGCCGACTTGCGGATTGATACATTTCGCGCTTCGGGTGCTGGTGGACAACACATCAACAAAACTGATTCGGCGGTTCGGGTTACGCATCTGCCCACCGGTACCGTGGTGGAATGTCAAGACGGGCGTTCGCAACACAAAAACAAAGCGCAGGCATTGGCAGTCTTGGCGGCACGCATCAAAGACAAAGAAGAGCGTGCCGCTCATGCCAAACAGGCCGCCGAGCGTAAGTCTCTAGTGGGTAGCGGTGATCGCTCGGAGCGTATACGCACCTATAACTTTCCTCAGGGACGCATTACAGATCACCGCATCAACCTCACGCTACACAAGATGGATCGCGCTATGGATGGCGACATTGGCGAATTGTGCAACGCATTGATGGCGGAATATCAGGCGGAGCAATTAACCGCGTTGGCCAATGCAGGTAATCGCTGAGCAAGTGCACACCCTAAGGCAAACCCTGCTCCAAGACGCCTCACGTCTGACCAAGTCGCTAATCCTGACTTCTGACAGTGCCAGAATCGAAATACAGTGCTTGCTACAACATGTGACAGGGGTTTCACGTGCCTGGCTCTTAGCCCACCCAGAAAATTGCCTGGATGGGCTCGCACAACTTCGCTATAGCAACCTATTGGAGCGTCGCCTTCAGGGGGAGCCTATCGCCTATTTGCTAGGTGAGCGTGAATTTTATGGATTGTCCCTTAAGGTGACGCCCGCCACTCTTATCCCTCGTCCCGAAACAGAGTTGCTCGTCGAATTGGTCTTGCGGCATATCTCGCGCGATGACCCGTGTAGCCGTTTTCTTGATTTAGGCACAGGTAGTGGCGCAGTTGCCCTGGCCATTGCTCACGCTTGCCAGAACGCAGATGTACTGGGTTGCGATATTTCTAATGAGGCTCTAGGAATTGCACGTATCAATGCAGAAAATCTGGCCATTACTAATGCCCACTTCATGCATAGCAACTGGTTCGAAGCGCTCACAGGGAGAAGGTTCAATGCTATCGTGTCCAATCCCCCCTACATTGCATCGAGCGATCCACATTTAACACAGGGCGACATACGTTTTGAACCAAAATCTGCTCTAATTTCAGGCGAAGACGGTTTGCACGATATTCGTCATATCGTAGCCAACGCCCGCACTCATCTTGAGCCAGGTGGTTGGCTGCTACTCGAACACGGCCACAAACAAGCTCCGCAGGTTCGTGAACTTCTTTGGCGGGCTGGATTCAACACAATACTATCAGAGCGTGACCTAGCAGGAATAGAACGAGTTAGCGGCGGACGCATTGTCTAAAAGCCACGCGTTGACGCCCTTGTGACTTAACTCAACAAGCAAGCCGGTTACACCCAGTTTTTTGGCACCAAAAACTGCTCATAAAGCTCCGCCTCGGGCGAATCCTTCTCCGGATGCCAATCATAGCGCCACTTCACCAAAGGTGGCATGGATAACAAGATGGATTCTATGCGCCCGTTGCTTTGTAAGCCGAAAATGGTGCCCCTATCTATCACTAAATTGAATTCTACGTAGCGCCCACGACGATACAACTGAAAATCGCGCTCGCGCTCCCCATAAGGCATATCTTTTCGGCGCTCCAATATGGGCACATAAGCAGCGATAAAACTATTTCCAACACTTTGTTGAATAGCGAAGGCGGTGGCAAAATCTGGCTCACTCAAGTCATCAAAGAATATGCCGCCAACACCTCGTGGTTCGTTACGATGCTTAAGAAAAAAATATTCATCGCACCACTTCTTGTACTTTGGAAAAAGATGGTTGCCGAAGGGCGTCAGGGCATTCTGACAAGTTTTATGAAAGTGCACAGCATCGTCTGCAAAGCCATAGTAAGGAGTCAGATCCATCCCTCCGCCAAACCAAAAGGCAACCTCATCATCATTCTTTTTCGCCATAAACATACGCACATTCATGTGAACTGTCGGAGCGTAAGGGTTTCGTGGGTGAAAGACCAGCGATACGCCTAGCGCCTCCCACTTGCACCCCGCCAATTCCGGACGATGTGCCGTGGCCGAAGGTGGCATCTTGTCTCCCATGACGTGAGAGAAGGCCACTCCGCCACGCTCAAGCACGCTCCCCTCCTCAAGA
>DKNB01000009.1:0-7719 GCA_002470125.1 Gallionellales bacterium UBA7399
ACGTTGGTTGGGACGAAGGCGGACACGTCGCCCGCAGCGGTCTCAATGACCGGCAATGCGGTCAGCGAGCCGGTCTTTCCCTTGACCTCGCCGTTGGTAAACTTTTCAACATACGCCTCGTTCACTCGTGCGCTCCGCTCTAATAGGCGAGAGTGCAAATAGAACACGTCCCCAGGGTAGGCCTCGCGACCTGGCGGACGGCGCAACAGCAGTGATATTTGACGGTAGGCCCACGCCTGCTTGGTCAGATCATCGTAAACAATCAGCGCGTCCTGACCGCGGTCACGGTAGTACTCGCCCATGGTGCATCCGGCGTAGGGTGCCAAGAACTGCATGGCCGCAGAATCGGATGCCGTTGCTACCACCACGATGGTGTACTTCATCGCGCCGTGCTCTTCTAACTTGCGAACCACGTTGGCGACGGTAGATGCCTTCTGGCCAATCGCAACATAGATGCAGGTCATGTTCTGACCCTTCTGGTTGATGATGGCATCTATCGCCACCGCGGTCTTCCCGGTCTGACGGTCGCCGATGATTAGCTCGCGCTGCCCACGACCAACCGGCACCATGGAGTCAATGGCCTTGAGTCCGGTCTGCACTGGCTGCGACACCGACTTACGATCGATCACGCCCGGCGCAACCTTCTCTATCTTGTCGGTCATCTTGGCGTTGATCGGGCCCTTGCCATCGATCGGCTGCCCCAGGGCGTTGACCACACGGCCAATCAGCTCGGGACCGACGGGCACCTCCAAGATTCGGCCGGTGCACTTGACGGTGTCGCCCTCGGTGATGTGCTCATAGTCACCCAGCACCACCGAGCCCACGGAGTCGCGCTCCAGGTTAAGCGCTAAGCCGAAGGTGTTGCCAGGAAACTCTAGCATCTCGCCCTGCATCACGTCTGACAGGCCATGAATGCGTACGATACCGTCGGTTACGCTGGTCACCGTGCCCTCTGTGCGCGCTTGGGAAAGCACCTCAAAGTTTTCGATGCGACTACGGATCAAATTGCTAATTTCAGAAGGATTGAGCTTCATCTACTTTTCCTTAATTCAATAAACATGCCATCAAGCCAAGGCATTGGCTAACTCGGAGAGGTGGGTACGTGCAGAGCCGTCGATCACCTTGTCGCCGGCACGAATAATCACCCCACCCAACAACTTGGGATCGGTTTCACAGCTAAGCCTAACCTCGCGGCCCATGCGCTTCTTTAGTGCCGCGGCGATCTTTTGCTTTTGCGCTTCCGTTAAATCAAAGGCAGACGTCACCACAACGTCCGCATTTTTTTCTGCGTCGGCCCGCATAACCTCAAACAGCATCGAGATCTCTGGCAGCAGGGCGAGTCGCTGACCCTCCACCAAAAGTCTGACGAGGTTGCGCTGGACTTCGCTAATCTTGTCACCACACAGCGCCAGCATGAGCGCTACCACTTGAGCCTTAACCGCACGCGGGCTGGCAATGATTGCGCGCACCTCCGAGTTCGTCACCGCCCCCGCTGCTGACTGCAGCATGTCTGACCAGCCCTTGAGGTCGCCAAGCTCGCACGCCTTATCAAAGGCGGCCTGTGCATAGGGTCGAGCAACTGTGATTACCTCAGCCATGGCGGTTAAATTTCCGCGACGAGCTTATCAAGCAGGTCACTATGTGTCTTGGCGTCTATCTCGCGGCCCAAGATCTTACTTGCGCCAGCCAAAGCGACCACGGACACCTGCGTACGCAGCTGCTCCCTCGCACGGAAGACCTCCTGCTCAATCTCGGCCTTGGCTGCCACCACAATGCGCTCGCCCTCAGCCCTGGCTTGAGCTTTGGCTTCCTCTACAATATTGCTCGCTCGCTTGTCGCCCAGCGCAATAATCTCGGCCACCTTTTCCTTGGCCTCGCGAAGGAGCTCGGCTGAGCGCTTGGCGGCCAGCGCCAGGTCGTTCTTGCCTCGCTCTGCTGCCGCCAAACCATCGGCAATCCGCTTGTTGCGTGCGTCTAGGGCCGCCATGATCGGGGGCCACACAAACTTCATGCAGAACCATACGAACAATGCAAACATGATCGTCTGGCCGATAAGGGTCGCATTAATGTTCATGCAAAAGCCTTTCCTTAGTTAAATGCGTGCGGGCTTTACTTGCCGGCCACAGCAAACAGAACGTACATGGCGATACCAACCGCAATCATTGGCACGGCATCCACCAGACCCATGACCACAAAGAACTGTGTGCGCAGCATCGGGATAAGCTCAGGCTGGCGTGCGGCACCCTCAAGGAAGCGACCGCCCAAGATGCCGATACCCACTGCGGCACCCAAGGCGCCGAGCCCCATCATGATCGCGCCGGCGATATAAAGTAGTGCTTGTGCGTCGTTCATTTGTTCTTTCTCCTGTCAGTAAAGGTCCAGCGTTTAAAAAAATAAATTAAAGCTTTAGTGGTGCTCTTGGTGCGCCATGTCTAGATAGACAATGGTCAGTGTCATAAAAATAAATGCCTGTAGCGTAACGATCAGAATGTGGAAAATTGCCCACCCCAAGGAAAGCATGACCTGCGAACCAAACAACAGGGTGCTCCCAAAAGACGCGCCCGCCCAAGATGCCCCCATTAGAGCGATCAGGATGAATATCATCTCACCGGCATACATATTTCCAAACAGTCGCAGCGCAAGGGAGACCGGCTTGGCGATCAGGTTGACCCCCTCAAGAAAAATATTGACCGGCAGGCCAAACTTTCCAAACGGTTGTAGCGTTAGCTCGCCGACAAAGCCGCCCAGACCCTTAACCTTAATGCTGTAGTAGAGCACCAACAAGAACACGCCGACGGCCATACCTATGGTGGCATTTGGGTCCGTCGTGGGGACCAACTTAAAGTGACCGATGCCCATGGGCTCGGTAATCAGTGCGATGTAATCGATGGGCACCAGGTCCATCAGGTTCATCATAAAGATCCAAGCAAAGATGGACAGCGCCAGCGGCGCAACCATCGCGTTGCGTCCGGTGAACGAGCCGCGCACGCTGCCGTCAATAAACTCGACCACCCACTCCACAAAGTTTTGCATGCCGCTCGGTGTGTCGGTGCTGATGGTCTTTGCCACCCTGCCAAACAAAAACAAGAACACCAGCCCCAGCACCAACGACACCAGGAGGGTATCCACGTTGATCGCCCAGAAGCCCATCGCCTTGGCCTCTTCTGCGGTGTGTGCGCAATGAAAGTGCCCATCCTGGAGCGAACAGGTTAGGTTTTGTAGGTGGTGCTGAATGTACTCGGATGTCGTTTTGCCTTCAGCGCTCATAAACTTTATACAAAAATTAGTGCCACCCAATAAACCAGCAGCGTTGCAATATATGCCCCAAACAGGGACGGTGCATGCGTCTCCTTAAACTGCGTAAAAATTAAGGAGAACAGCAGAATTGTAAATATCAGCTTGTAGGCCTCGGCGCGGTAGTGCGCCGTAATTATTTTTTTTGGGTCGCTGTCGGATGCCGTGTACATTTTTTTGGCGTAGACCAAGGTGGTCAAGAAGCCTACCGCGCCCCCCATAAAAGCCGACATTGCGGCGATCATGTTCAAGTACATCAGCGTCCCCGCGGCCACAACCACGGTCACGGCCAGCTGAATCAAAATAACTCGGCAAGCCGTGCTGCTCACAACCACCCCCAACCTTCGAAGCCCAACATTCTACTCAATCTCGCTTACTCGCGTCAACGATTTATTTCGCAAACCTACTTCCAGCGTGCGATTAATTCAGCCAGGTGGTCGTGGCTGGTGTACCCAATAATCAACTTGCCCGCACCTTTTTTACCCGCCTTGATTTCCACGTGGGCACCAAGATGCTGTGCGATATCCTCTTGCAGCCGCAGAGTATCTCGGCTGACTTTTATTTTTTTGTGTTGTGGCGCAGGGCTCAATAGGTTGTGCACCAGCCTTTCCGCGTCACGTACCGACAAGCCGCCCGCCACGATCTGATTGGCGGCGGTAACCTGCCGCGCACCGTCCAGCGCCAGCAGCGCGCGCGCGTGACCCATGTCTAGACGGCCATCCATCAGCATATCCTGTACCAATCGTGGCAGCCTTAGCAGGCGCAGCAGGTTGCTGGTTGCGCTACGTGAGCGGCCCACCGCATCAGCAGCGGCCGTGTGCGTCATCTTAAACTCGTCAATCAGTCGCTGAATGCCGGTCGCCTCCTCGAACGGATTGAGGTCTTCGCGCTGAAGGTTCTCAATCAGCGCCATGGACAGCGCGGCATTATCTGACACTTGGCGCACCAGGACTGGCACCCGGCTCAGGCCAGCCAACTGGGCGGCACGCCAGCGACGTTCGCCCGCAATAATCTCGTGGCTACCGTTCGGCAAAAGGCGTGCCAGGATCGGCTGCATCACCCCCTGCGCCTTGATCGAGGCGGCCAGCTCGTTGAGCGATGCCTCGTCCATGTGGCTGCGCGGCTGATACTTGCCCGGCTTAAGCTCGCCCACTCTCATTTCGCTCAACACGTCTCCCTGCTCTTGTATGCCGCCAGACAATAAAACGTCTAGGCCGCGCCCCAATCCTCTGTTTGTCTTTACCATGTCACCCCTCCGGTTGAGCCTGCGATGATTGTGTTGCCTTGTTGAGCAGCTCTCCTGCCAGCGCCAGGTAGGCCTGCGCGCCCTTGGAAGACTTGTCGTGATGAAGAACCGGCACGCCGTAGCTTGGCGCCTCCGCCAGCCTTACGTTACGCGGGATGATAGTACGGTAAACCTTCTCGCCAAAGTGCTGCTGCAGCTGCTCAGAGACCTGCTGGTCCAGCGTGTTGCGTGGGTTGAGCATGGTGCGCAGCAGCCCCTCGATCTCAAGGTCTGGATTTAGGTGCGCTCTCACCTTGCGGATGGTGTTGACCAAGTCGCTTAGGCCCTCAAGGGCATAGTACTCACACTGCACCGGGATCATGACCGACTTGGCCGCACACAGTCCGTTCAGGGTGAGCAGGTTTAGTGCGGGGGGGCAGTCGATCAGCGCGTAGTCGTACTCATCTGTTACCGCCTGCAGGGCATCTCTGAGTCTGGCCTCGCGATTGGGGAGGTCGACCAGCTCAATTTCGGCCCCGGCCAAATCACGATTGGCTGGGAGCACGTCGTATCCTCCGATTTCTGAGCGCTGCCGCACTTCGTGCAGTGTCTTGCTTCCCAGTAAGACGTGGTAAACGGTTGCCGAGAGGTCGCGCTTGTCGATACCGCTTCCCATGGTGGCGTTGCCCTGCGGATCGAGGTCTATCAATAGCACCCTCTGCTTGACCGCGGCCAAGCTTGCGGCGAGGTTGACCGATGTGGTGGTCTTGCCCACCCCTCCTTTTTGGTTCGCGATTGCCAATACTCTAGTCATATTTAAGTGGGTTTCAACATAATTAAACAACGTGCGGCAACCACCCCGGGCACCTCTAGCGGCACAACCCCTATCACACTCACGTCATGCGGCAGCTGCTCCAACTCCGCCGCCTTGGGCGCGGCCTTCATGGCAATCCAGCCTCCCCTTTGCGCCAAGAGATGACGCGTCAGCCCAACAAACCCTGCCGTGTTGGTGAAGGCACGCGAGATGATGCCGTCAAACTTGACGCCAGCCTGCCAGGACTCTACGCGCCCGCAGTGGACGCTTACATTGTTCAGCTCCAGCTCCATCTTCGCCTGCTGGACGAAACTGGTTTTCTTGCTGTTGCTGTCTATTAAGGTAAACGTCCACTGCGGGCACGCCATCGCCAGCACCAAACCTGGCAGGCCTGCGCCACAGCCCACGTCCAGCCAACATCCAGGCCACATGTGCGGCACGACAGCGAGGCTGTCGAGCAGGTGCCCGCTCACCATTTGCTCTGGCTGGCGGATCGCCGTCAGATTGTAGACCCGGTTCCACTTATATAGCAGCTCGAGATATTGCAACAACTTTTGCTGCGCCTCTGGCGCAACGCTCAGACCCAGCTGAGCAATCCCAAGCGTCAACTCCTTGGCCTGGCTCACGCGCTTTGCTGCGCCTTCTTCTGTTCTGGTGGGCCTCCGGCGACAGTGTTCGTGGCGACACCCTGGAACCCACGCTTTAAGTGCACCAGCAGGAGGGAGATCGCTGCCGGGGTGACCCCGGAGATGCGCGCCGCCTCTCCCACCGTCTCTGGCATGTGCTGATTAAGCTTTTGTTGCGCCTCGATTGACAGGCCGAGCACCGTGCGGTAATCAATGGCCCTGGGCAGCGGCATGCCCTCGTTGTGCTCGTTGCGTGCAATCTCATCGCGCTGTCGTTCAATGTAGCCATGGTACTTGGCTTGGACCTCTACCTGCTCTGCCACCCGCTCGTCGGTCACCGCCTCACCCGCCCCTGGCAGGGTCATCAGGGTGGCGTAGCTCACATCAGGGCGGCGCAACAGCTCGTACAGCGCATACTCGCGCTCTATCCCCTTGCCCAAAACACGTTCGGCGTCCTCTTGTGGCAACACCTTCGGGTTGACCCACACAGACTTAAGTCGCTCCTGCTCACAGGCTATGGCGGCACGCTTCAGTTCAAATGCACGCCAGTGTGCGTCGCCCACCACGCCTAGGCTGCGGCCAATTTCTGTTAAACGCAGGTCCGCATTGTCTTCACGCAACTGAAGCCGGTACTCGGCTCGGCTGGTGAACATACGGTACGGTTCGGACACTCCGCGCGTAATCAGGTCGTCCACCAATACACCCAGGTAAGCCTCGTCGCGACGGGGGCACCAGCTCTCTTTGTCGCGCGCCTTTAGTGCCGCGTTGATCCCCGCCAGCAAGCCCTGAGCTGCGGCCTCCTCGTACCCCGTGGTGCCATTAATTTGTCCCGCAAAGAACAGGTTGGCTATGGCCTTGGTCTCCAGTGAGTGCATGAGACCGCGTGGATCAAAGTAATCGTACTCGATTGCGTAGCCGGGGCGTGTTATGTGGGCACGCTCCAACCCCTTTATGGAGCGCACCAGCGCCAGCTGCACATCAAACGGCAGGCTGGTAGAAATCCCGTTGGGGTAGACCTCGTGGGTTGTTAGGCCCTCAGGCTCTAAAAATATTTGGTGTGACGCCCTGTCGGCAAAACGCGTGATTTTGTCCTCGATGGACGGGCAGTAGCGCGGCCCCACGCCCTCAATCACCCCAGTAAACATGGGCGACCGGTCCAACCCGCCACGAATAATGTCGTGCGTGCTCTGGTTGGTGTGCGTGATCCAACAGGAAACCTGCTGTGGGTGTTGATGCGCTCGACCCATAAACGAAAACACAGGGACCGGGGTGTCACCCAGCTGCTCGGTCAGCTCAGAGTAATCAATACTCCGCCCATCGATGCGCGGTGGCGTGCCGGTCTTCAGTCGGCCCATCGGCAGCCCCAGCTCACGCAAGTATTGCGCCAGCCTGAGGGACGGCGGGTCACCCGCCCGCCCCGCCTGATAGTTGGTCTGTCCGATATGGATCAGGCCGGACAAAAAGGTCCCCGTTGTCAGCACCACCGTTTTTGCGACGAAGCGTAAGCCAAGCTGGGTGACAACCCCACACACGCGGTCGCCCTCCATAATCAGGTCGTCTGCCGCCTGCTGGAACAGCCAGAGATTGGGCTGGTTCTCTAGCCGCCCGCGGATGGCCTGTTTGTAAAGCACTCGATCGGCCTGGGCGCGCGTGGCGCGAACCGCCGGGCCCTTGGATGCATTGAGGACGCGGAACTGTATGCCAGACTCGTCTGTGGCTGCCGCCATGGCACCGCCCAAGGCGTCAACCTCCTTGACGAG
>DKNB01000009.1:7741-11490 GCA_002470125.1 Gallionellales bacterium UBA7399
TGCCCCTTGCCTATGCCCCCGATAGAGGGGTTGCACGACATCATCCCGAGCGTTTCGATGCTGTGCGTAAGTAGCAGGGTGTCGCAGCCCATGCGCGCGCTGGCAAGCGCGGCCTCCGTTCCGGCGTGGCCGCCGCCCACCACAATCACGTCAAATTTTTCTGGGAAGTTCATATTGTGCTTGTGTTGTCGCCCTCTGGCGACGATGACCCGTCCGCCTCGGCAGGGGGTCGCATCATACATCAAATATGTACAGGTTCAAAAATGTACCTTGGCGGCTGTTTCACGTGAAACAATCCCGGTTGAGCTGTGTTGGCTACTTGCCAATACAGAATCGGCTAAATATCTCCCCAAGTAGGTCGTCCGCGCTAAACTCACCCGCAATAGAGCTGAGGTCCTCCTGGGCAAGTCGCAGCTCTTCCGCACAAAGCTCTGCACGCCCAACCTCTCCTGCTGCCAGTCGCAGGTGATCACGCGCACCCAACAGCGCACGAATATGGCGCTCTCGCGCCATAAACACACCGGCCTCTTGATGCCAGCCGAGCAACAACAAGAGCCTCTCCCGCAACAGCTCTAGTCCATCACCCGTCTTAGCGGACAGGTAGATGTGGTGCTCGTCATTGCGACTCTCTGTGTGTGCCTGCTGGCCCAGCAGGTCCACCTTGTTAAAGACATGCAGTCGAGGAATGTCTGACGGCAGCGAATCCAGAATCCTCTGGTCGTCATGGGTTATGCCGTGACTGGCATCCGACAAGACCAGAATGGCATCCGCCCCCTGTATTGCTTCACGCGCGCGGGCAACACCCATCTGCTCTACCGTGTCCACCGTCTCACGCAGACCGGCGGTATCAATTATGTGCAGGGGCACGCCACCAATTTGTATGGGCCGACTAATAAGGTCGCGTGTGGTGCCGGGAAGCTCGCTAACCAGGGCGGCGTCCTCGCCACTCAATCTGTTAAGCAGGCTTGACTTGCCAACATTAGGCTGGCCGACCAACACAATCTGTGCGCCCTCCCTTAGTAGGCTGCCCTGCCGTGCCAGACTCAAGACTTTTTCTAACTCCGTGCGTAACGTGTCCAGCTGCGCGTCTCGCCCTATGGTGTCGGGGGCATCGATCTCCTCTTCCGGAAAGTCCAACAGGGCCTCGACTAGCATGCGCAGCAACACAACCCCCTCCACTAGGCGGTGCACGGCCTGAGAAAACTCCCCCTGCAGTGAGCGCATGGCGCTGCGCGCGGCCTGGCTGGTGGTGGCGGCTATTAGGTCTGCCACGCTCTCCGCCTGCGCCAAGTCAAGCTTATTATTAAGGAACGCGCGCTGCGTAAATTCCCCCGGCTGGGCTGGGCGCGCGCCCAGCTCAAGGCAGCGCTGTAACACCAACTGCAGCACGGCGGTGCCGCCGTGTCCTTGCAGCTCTAGAACATCTTCGCCGGTATAAGAATGGGGGGCAGGAAAGAAGAGGGCGATGCCTTGGTCTATGACATGCGTCTGTGCGTCGAGAAAAGGGGTGTGCGTTGCGTGTCTGGGCACGGGCGCCTTGCCAAGAACGGCGCATGCCATCGAGGCGAGCCCGTGCCCAGACACCCTAACCACACCGATGCCGCCCCGCCCATGTGGGGTGGCAATTGCGGCGATGGTGTCAGGCTTTGGTGATGACGCCTTTGGCATTTGCCTCTAAGCCACGCGTGATGTACCACTGCTGAGCGATGGACAATATGTTGTTTACAATTGAGTACAGCACCAGCCCGGCCGGGAAGAAGAAAAACACCACACTAAATATAATTGGTAGCATTTTCATGAGCTTGGCCTGCAATGGGTCCGGTGGGGTGGGGTTTAACTTGCTCTGAATGATCATGGTTGCGCCCATAATCAGCGGCAAGATGTAGTACGGATCTGGCACAGACAGATCGCTTATCCAGCCAAAGAACGGGGCGTAACGCAGCTCGACGCTCGCAAGAATGGCCCAGTAGAGGGCTATGAACACCGGTATCTGCACCACCATTGGCAGACAGCCCCCGAGCGGATTGATTTTTTCAGTCTTGTACAACTCCATCATGGCCTTGTGCAGGCGCTCTCGGTCGTCCCCGTGCTGCTGTTTGATTTTTTCCAGCTTTGGCGCGACGACGCGCATCTTGCCCATGGATCGATAGCTGGCGGCAGACAGCGGGAAAAATGCCAGCTTGACCAAAAGGGTTAGCAGTATGATGGCCACCCCCCAGTTATACACCCACCCATATAAATAGGAGAGCAGCCAAAACAGCGGGGTGGATAAAACCGTCAGCCAACCATAGTCTACTGTCAGGCCCAGTCCTGGTGCGACCTCGTCCAGTGACGTCTGTGCTGGCCCCGCGTACAGCGGCACATTAATTTTTACAGTTTGCCCTGGTGCTATTGCTGCCACAGGCAAAATCAGGCCCACCGAGTAAAGGTCTCCCCCCAGCTGCCTGGTATAAAACTCTCGTTGCACCTTGTCTTTTGGCAGCCAGGCCGTCACAAAGTAGTGCTGCAGCATGCCTGCCCAGCCATTGTTTGCGCCCTGAGAGTGTTTGGCTTTCCCCTTCTCAATGTCCTGGAAGCCCACCTTCTGAAACTTGTCCTGCTCTGTGTAGATGGCGGGGCCTGTATACGTAGGCAGGAACATTGACGCCCCGTCTGGGGAAGACTTGTCGCGCACCAGCTGAAAGTACGCGGACGGGGTTAGCGAACCCGCTCCGATGTTTTCTATTTCATAACTCACATCCACCAAGTAGCTCCCTCGGTGGAACACGTACACCTTGGCCACCCTCGCACCCGTGAGGTCCGTTGCCAGCAGTCGCACCTCAACCGCATCCTTACCCTCGGCCAAAGCGTACTCATAAGCCTGCGTCGAGAACGGGGCGTTGTGGGTAGGCAACCCCGCCCCGATTAGGCCGGTTTGGGCAATGTAGGTGTGCGCACCCTGCTCCTGTAGCAACACAAAGGGCTTGTCTTTGTTCTTGCTGTCCCTCTGCTGCAAAAACTCTAAGCGCCTTAGGTCTCCGCCTACCGTGCTGATCTCCGCAATTAGGTAGTCTGTCTTTACGACAACTCTCTCTCCGGTCTTAATGTTTTGCTTGGTGGCGGCCGCAATATTGTCTGGCGTAGCCGTGGCCGTGACTGCAGCCGTGGTCGCTGGTGTGGCTGTCGCACTAGGCGCGTCAGCTCTTGGCGCCATGATGGGCGTTGGTGCTGGCTGCTGCGTGCGCTGCCAGCTGTCCCATAACGACAAGATCGCCATTGAGAACGTCAGGAATAAAAATAATCTAAATAGCTTCTGAAAATCCATGTGTATTGCCTATGTGGGTCTATGGGGCGGGGTCGTGGCCACCGGGGTGCCACGGGTTGCATCGGATCACTCGCCTTACACTCAACCAGGTGCCGCGCACAGCGCCATGCCTGGCAATTGACTCTCGAGCGTATTGAGAACAGCTTGGGGTAAAACGACAGCTTGGCGGCATGAGCGGGCTTAATAGGTACTGGTATACCCCTATCAGCCTAATTAAAATGGATCGCATCACACCTGGACAGACTGGAGCAGCTGCAGCAAGGCTTGACGCCCCTCGGCCGAGCTCTCAAGATCAAGCTGTCTCTTGGCTCGCACCACCACGTCTACCGAGCACCCCACAGCAAAATTAAGCCTAAACACATTGCGAATCATGCGCTTTACAAAGTTTCTGGCCACCGCTTTTGGCATACTTCTCTTGCCGGCTATCACCCCAAGGCGGGAGTAG
>DKNB01000092.1:0-4026 GCA_002470125.1 Gallionellales bacterium UBA7399
CTATGCCTTGGCTGCCATAGAGGACTTGGCAAGCGCTTAATCGTAATAGTCACACCTACAAAGAACATGATCAGGTAAAACACGTCAATCGTGTATCCCTGATCCCACCATGGTTGTTGACGAATTCGTTTCCCATTTGCGCGGTAGTTTCCTTCAAAATTAGCAATTTTTACGTGTGAGCCAACCACGGTGTAGTCCTTAAGGTCCACCGATGGCAACTTTTGAAGCGCCTCTATTTGTGGTTTTAGTGTACGCAGGTCATCCAAGCTCACCGGATGTCGACCCTGCTGAGGATTAAATTCACTGCCCTTATGCTTTTCAAGAATACGCTGCATGGCTGCCTCGGGACCTTTGGCATCCTCTATTGCATTAATTTCTGGGCTGTCCACATCCTGAAGATAATCAGCATAAATTGCGGCCGTGGGTCGCTGCCCCCAAAGTGGGATTGTGGTCAAGAATGCTGTGCAAACAGTGAGGGCAACCAGCCAAACAACGGGCACGGGCAGACGGTTGTTGTCTTCCTTCATTCCACCCAGATCTTCAGACTCCCAAAGCTTCTTATTTTTTGCATCTGTCTCGCCTTCAGTTAGTGTATCTAGCGGAGCATTAAATATCCACGTCATGTCATCCCCTTAAATTATTTCAGATTTACAACAAAATCAATCAGGTTTCTAATTTCACTATCCTTGGCATACATCGGGACATCTGGCGGAGTTGTTCGTTGACCCTCACGGTACTCGTCATACTCTTTCCGCCATTTTGCGAAATCAATCTTGTCTCCCTTGGCGTCTACTTTGCCCCACAAATAATCAAAGCGAGGCATAATTGAATGTGGCTGAACCAGACGTGGATTGAAGAAGTGCAGCATCATCCATTCCCTAGATGCATTGCGTGATCCAACATGCAGTAAATCCGGACCCTTGCGGTCAGATCCAAATGAGGTTGGGGACATGCCGTTAAAGTCTCCCAGCATGGGAGGCGCGCCAAACACTTGCCAGTCTTGTGTTTGCTCAGGCAGCAAGGTATGACACCACCAGCAGCCCTCTCTTACGAACATGGTCTTGCCGCTGCCTGCGTGCAGAATATCTGTATCCGCAGCAGCTTTTATAACATCGTCAGGGGTCCAGCCCATGGTGGCTGTTGCATTTTCCACATACGCTAGTGGGTGCCCTTTGCCCTCAAAGGTCTCAAGATGATCGCTATGCTTGATAATAAACACCGCGCCGTCCTTCTTTTGTGCTTCGGTTATCCGACCGTCTTTAATACTAAGCTCCTCAACCCCGTGGCCTAAATTGGCTGTATGGATCACCCCGTTCGGCAATGACGTACCGGCAGGGTAAACGTATGCATAGATCGCTGGCTCAATTGGCTTGCCACTCTTTGGATCTTTTTTGACTAGAATTTTCAGTGGCTTATTCAGTCCCAGCAACGTCGGATCTGAAAGCTGCCACCCTGAATCCCACCCTATGGCCAGCTGCTTGTCCAGGCCAACCTCGGAGGACACCGAGGCTGCAAGGTCAAAGCTTGGGAACAGCAAGGTAATAGTCATAGACAACCCGAATGCAAGGCCAAACATTCTAGAACCAATTTTATACTCTCTAAATTTCATAAGCTTCTCCCCGAATTCTGACTTAAAGTTTAGGTTTAGCGTTCGTACGCTAATTCGTGTGGCATGCGTCCTGATGGAATGATCGTGCCTTCACGTGCAGTCATCCACATATTATACAGCCAGATAAGAGTCGAGGAAAACACCATGCTACCGCCCAACCAGCGGGCAATCATGTAGGGGTGCTCCGCAATTACAACGTCGATGTATGGCACCTCATAAATCTTACCTGCTCCCTGAATCAGTCCTGCGATGGTCATCGATATCCAGTAGGTGCTGAATCCAATCAGCAGCAGCCAGAAGTGCAGATTACCCAATGTTAATGAGTACAGCTTACGCTTCATCAGCGTTTGTAGACCCAGATAAACAGCGGCAGCCTCAAGAAACGTGGAGAACCCCAATAAAGCAAGGTGTGCGTGCGCCACCATCCAACCGGTACCATGGATATACCAATTGATTGAGCGTGTTTGCTGGAACCCGCCCTGCATATTCAGCGGGATCGCCAACAGCACGCCCACCACAGTGAAGCGTATCTCAAGATTTTCAACAAACATGTTCCACTTGCCCTGCATGGTCAAAAGTATGTTCGACACAAATGCAATCGCTGGCACCAGAATCAATACGCCCTCTACTGAGGCAAAGGACTTTAGCCATTCAGGGAGTGGGGCTGACATCAGGTGATGCGCGGCGGGTGTAGAATAGAACACAACGATCGACCAAAAGTGTAGGTGGCCTATGCGGTGTGAGTAGAGTGGGTTGCCGGTTACCTTGGGGATAACATAGTAGGCAATCGCTGCGGCAACTGGGGTGATCCATAGCCCCAGAACGTTGTGCGCGAACCACCACGTCATGTACGCCTCGGTCAGGCCAGTAAGGTGGAAATACTCAGGAAGGTTGCCTACCAAGAATACGATGATCAGCATAAATGTTGCAGCTGCGAAAAACCAGTTGGTCGTGTAAATCCCTTGGGTACGGCGCGTTAGGATGGTCATCCATACGTTAACAGCCAAAGGAATGGAAACAAACGCAGCAACGGCCAGATCTATTGGCCACGGGAAGTCAGAGTATTCGCGTCCGGAGGTAACGCCCATCCACATTAGAGTTAACCCTAAAGACAGGGCAATGTTCCACATGAAGCAGTTCCACATGCCAAGCTTTTCTGACCACAGCCTTGTATTCCCCAGTATTGGGGTGATATACATCATGGCCATGGCGAAGGCCATCGAAATCCATCCAAAGATCACTGCCAGAACGTGCACTTGCCGCATATGGCCGAAGGCAAACATTTCTGTCCCAGTTACAAAGTCAGGGAAAGCAAGTTTTGCAGCATTAAATGATCCCAGTCCGGTCCCGATCACAAACCACAGAATGGAAGAAAACCCAAAATAAATCGCTGACGACCCAACCGGGATATCCTTATTTTTAGCAAACAAATACTTAAGAATCATGCTGCATCTCCTATGTTTATCTCTGGGCAAAGCAAAATGGTTGCCACAAAAAGCGTTTGTACCACTATGAATAAAGGTTTAACTTTTTGGTGCGTTATGGTGATGATGGAGAACGCTCTCTTCAAAAATCTCACGCACACTCCCACCGGACACATGGCCCGGGGTAGTGGTGCCATCCGGCAATGTCCTCTTATCATGTGGCATGAGCACGTACCACGCTAACCACATACTCGAAAATGCCAAAAGCATACAAAATACCCCAGCTATGATTACAAGCATGTCCCACTCCTTATGAATTTATGCTGTCGATTTTAAAGCCACCACTTGCGAAGCTGTGACCATCAATTTTTTGGCTACTTAATAACGATGCCCGTTCTCAACGATATCATGACGCTGCATAGCAAGGGCCAACATCAAGGTAAAGGCGAGACCAAATAGAAGCATCCAGAAAGTCATTAGCCCATTAAATGTCGTAGGGATGTAAGAGCCGGAACCGACGCCGCCCCAGTCTTGCATGTTTCCGCGTCCCATCCAACACATTAGAGCAGCTCCGAATACACTGCCATTGCCCATGCCGGTCACAAATCCTGCAACGATAACCATCCAGTAGGTGCTAGCCAGTATCGACTTTTTTTGCATTTTGCATTCCCTCTCAGTTTTTTGATTTTTTTAATCTAAAATTTAAAGCAGAGCTCGTAATTTTTAAAACAAATTGTACGCTGCAACGGTTTTTTCCACACAAGGCCGCCCTATAAAGCGTCAGCCTTGATTAAAATATCAGTCATGTAAAGATGCGGTGATATAATAATACCCCGCGCTTAATCTTGTCAAGAGATAGCACACCCAGCAAACCAACGACATGTTTACAAACATTAATAATTTATTTTCGCGTGTCCCAATTCGTTATTTTGGATACCTTTCATTGCTACTATGGGGGGCAGCAACACTCTTTTTGTTGCGTCCAGACTCTTA
>DKNB01000092.1:4079-6118 GCA_002470125.1 Gallionellales bacterium UBA7399
GACCAGGTGGCGACCTCGGCGGTCACCTTCAATATGCCCGATTTGCGTGCATTATTATTTTTACCTGTGGCATTTCTTTGGACAGGTCACGTTTTTGCAGCCAAGGTCTTTACTGCATTAACAGTAGCACTCGCCATTTGGTTATTCTATTTATGGAGTCGGCGCACTGCCGGCGCAGAAAGCGCTTTGGTTGCCAGCGGTCTGCTAATCATATCGCCCCTTGTTTTAGAACAAATTGATGCGCTGTCTCCTGGCATCTATTTGCTGCCCGCGTTTGCATTGGGCGCCTGGTTAAACACGGAGTACCGCACCAACCCTCGCCCCGGTGGTGGCTGGTTTTTTTCTCAGCTACTTGTCAGCGCCGTGAGCGCGAGCTTGCATCCCATCGGGCTGGCCTACCCATTAGCGCTTCTTTGGTCGTGGCACAAGGAGCCCCTAGATCGCAAACAACAGCAATATTTTTTTATTGGTGTAAGCTTTGTGTGCCTCTTTGCCCTGTTCGTGACGGGTGGCTGGAGCGAGCTAGAATGGTTTCAAAATCCCATCAAAGCGCTGTCAATTGCTTTGCTTGGATCGTCTCTTGGTAATGAAGCAACAACCCTCAGTTGGGTAGCGGGTGGAGCTATGCTGGCGGGGCTTATCCTTGTTATATCCAAGCAATTTCACAATTTGTGGTCCAGCTTTACTGGGCGCACTCTTCTTGTTGGCGTGATGCTCGGGGTTTTTGCCGGTGACTCTGCTTGGGGCTTTATTGCGCTAAGCCTCATGTTGTATCTTGGGGTGCCGCTTTTGTTGCGACCCGCGCAACCCATCACAGGTGGGGGGCCTGTACGCCAACGTGGCATAGCCTTACTTTTAATTGTGATTCTTTCTACGGTGTTCATGCGAATGGATAAGGCTCACTATGAGGTTCAGCAGTCTGGCCTATTGTCCGAAGAGGATCGGTTAATTCATTCCCTCGTGCGTGAAGTTGAGGGCACCCGCAAGGTTGCCGAAGAAAGCAAGGATAGGGGGGCTTCTGTGTATTTTCGTATTGCCAGCCAATGGCCAAGTCGCACTATGATCGCATGCAAATGCGACACCCTGCCCCTACCTCCTCCGGCACGCGACCCAGCGGCTCAGCTCACGATGTTGCGCAGTATTACCCACTTACTATTTAATCCACGCCAGGCCAAAAACTTGGGCCTCGCTCGCAATCTATCCGTTCTTGGCGGAGACACTGTCGAAACCATTGCACTGCAATCTGGTGGCGCACTTCTACATTTTAAAGGTGTGCTAGCTCCAGCCAACTTGACACCAACCAAATAAGCCAAGCATTAATAACTCACGTGCCCCGTATGGAGCGCAGTTCAAAAATAAAATGTTCAAGCTGATACAAGAAATTTTAATTTATGTGATTGTGGCCTGCAGCTCTTTATTTATTATGAGCTATGCCGTACATATGCTGGTTGGCGGCCTAGTTAACGCAGATACCGAGAGCCTGTTGATCGAACTCATCTGCGTCATTGGCATAATCGCCATGGGCTACATGGCGCGAGATGTAATACGGCGTCGCAAGGGCATTAAGTAAAGCTTCACGGCCTTCAAAAATCACTACTCCACAAGCAGGCTGCCCGTCAGAATGACTAGCGCGCGCACCCAAAGTACGGCCTTGGCTTGTGCGCGATGATCGACACGCACACTGTCATCCTGGCGCAGCAAGCGTAACGCAGTTTTAATTTGCATTACATATAGCCCGTACATCATCACAATCATCATGAGGTGTATCCACACCAAGATAGAGGTCAGCTCGCCCTCCACAATAAGGCGCCGATACCAGCTCTTGTGAAGATAGAGATAAACCGGCATTCCCAAGTCAAACAACATCACGGAAATCATTGTCAGCGCGTGCAGCGTACGGTGTTGCTTGGCATATCGAAAGGCGACCAGCATCAGTACATAGGTCGCTAACGCAACCCACACCGTGCTTGCCGTTAGCATGCCACGCCCTGTTCACGCACCATATTTTATGTCCTTCATTGATTTTATGTGTGGCACTG
>DKNB01000092.1:6159-12650 GCA_002470125.1 Gallionellales bacterium UBA7399
TGCTGAAACTCTTGGACACTGGCAAATTGTCCCTTGTGAAACACAAACTGCAAACGCTGACCGGCCTCATCCAATCCCGCCAGGCCAAATGATCGCCCCGAATAATCTGAATAAACATGTAACTTGTTTATCAGCGCAGCCTGGTGTCCGTTACGCATTATAATTTTTGCCGTCTGGTTGCCCACCTCAAGCGCGACAGGCGCATTTGGCAACAACATTAATCTGGTCTTCAGGATGCGATTCGCGCCGACAATAAAGAAGAAGCTGGCCAAGAATGAGAACAGGTAGGCCAGGCTAATGTCTTCTCCGCCGTACCAAAATTTGGCTGCCATTGACAGCAACGCTGCTACGGTGGGGACGTATAGCAGCAAGTCCCATGTCATACCTTTTTTGTCCTGAACCAAATTAAAATGTGTGTCGTTCATGCTGGGTCAGCCCTCATGGTTTTCTATTCCCGCCCTGAGAATCTTCTTAATGCCGGCTTCCATTTCTCCATGCAGCATACGCCCTGGCTGCACACCACTAACAATGCCCTTCCCATCTATGAAGAAGGTCCATGGGTCGCCCATCACACGGTATGCCTTAAACGCTTGTGGGTTCTGGTACTGATCCATGTGCAAAAAAAGTACCTGTGTTTGATATTTTTCTAATAACGCCTTCATGATTTGCAGCTGTCCATCGCATACCGTACAGTGACCCGGCGTGGCAAATTCCAGTACGATTGGTTTGCCCATGGCCAACGCCTTGTCCAACGAGTACTGGTACATCCGTGCATCCGGCTGACGGTATGTCGTCATTTTGCTCATGTCTCCACCGACGTCTGCCAGTGTCTTTGTGGGTAGGCTCGGGGCGAGCACACCCTTCTGCAGCACCCCCTTTGATGCTCCTCCGGTACCCCACACAGAAAATTGCTCGTCACAGCCACACGCAAGCCAAGCAACAACCAGCAGCCAGGGTAGGCATTTACTCACTTAGCCTGCCTCCACCCATTACAGGTGCGGTATATGTTGTACCCCCAAATGATATTGGCCAGCAGAACAATGCTGCCAAAAATACCTGAGAGCGCCATGAAGCGTGACGCCGCGAGCTCTCCATCGTCGTCAATAATGGTGCCAATCAGGCTTGCGGCGCAAAAGAAAACCACGACCCCCAAAAGACCTAGGTTGTGCATCCAAAAATGCACCTTAACCAGACGCAGACTGTAGATCGAGCGGCGCACTAGCCGTGGTATGAGGTAGTACACCGCGCCAAATATTGCCATCTCCACCCACCCCAATAAATTAATGTGGGTGTGCCCCAGAACAAGTCTGTGCCCAGGTATACCGCTGTTAACGAAGTGTCTAAAGATGGGAACGCCGCCCATTAGGGCGCCCCAAGAAAAACCAATTATGCTGTAGATAATGCACGCATAAATAAACCATAGCGTGTATTTGGTGTACTCTTTATCCTGAGCCCATGGCTCACTTTGATCCTGCGTCATGACGACCCTCTTTCGCTTTTAATTTCATCTCTTCGCGGATATCCTTGTGCTCTGATTTCCAACTATCTGGCGCCCACATCCTAACCATTTCATCAATAAATCCTGACTCTCCGCCCGCCGGAGGTAAGCGCGATGCGTTAGATCCTGGATTCGCTCGCAATTCCGAAAGGAAGGCGGCAATCGCTCGCAAGTCTGCTGGTGGCAGCTTTGCCACAAAGGCCGCCCCCTTGGCGGGTCCGTGATCCATGGTGGTTCCACCAAAATATGAGGCTTCTGGATTTATTAAAAACTTATTCAGGTAATCGAGAGAGCGCTTGGAGCCAATACCATCAAGAACCAAGCCCATATTTGTACCGTTGCGCATTGCGCGGTGACAGATTGTGCACCCCGATGTGCGGAACAGTTCTGAGCCATGCATGCCCTCTACAGAAAAATTGTATTCCAACACTGGGTACATTGGTTTGTCTAAGTGCTTCCTAACATTCTCCAGCACCAGCCAACCAATAAAAGCCAGAATGCCAATCAACGCAAAGCCCCCAAATAGTAGCTTTTCTCCAAGCTTCATCTTGCCACTTGCCATGCCTTGCTACCTCCGCCAACATTTACATATGGTTACCAACAAACAAAATCCCCGCGTCTGAAACACCTCGACGCGGGGACTTTGCAAACAAAACCTAACTAACGGTTTTAAGGACTTACTTAACCCTAATATCCTTTAGCACGGTTTGATTGTCAATAACAAGACCGTCCCTAACGTTAACAGGTGGAGCGGAAGCTAGGAAAGCGGCAACATCATATATGTCATCATCTGTCAGCGTCTTCGCCACATTCTGCATCATCGGAACACCCCCAACCACGGGGTCGTTATGACGAGTACCATCACGCCAGCTCTTTAGCTGGTTGACCAAGTACACATACTTTTGATTGCCAATTGCGGGGAAGATTGGATCGGCACCGCGACCATTAAATCCATGGCATGAATAGCAGGAAGCCACTTTGGCCTTGTCGCCAGGTGCCACAGGTCCCACGCCCCAATAAACCAAATTTTTGCCCAAGTGTGGTCGGCCAATCTTTTGTCCTTCTGCCTTAAGTGCCTTCAGATCAGATGGCTCATATTCTCTGGGTAGGCTATCTACATAGGCCGCAACATCACGACGATCTTGTGGACTGAGCGCTTTTGCAAATCCGTTCATAACTGCGCCCACCCCCATTGGGGTTCGTTTATCTTCGGCAAGATCCGTAAGCTGCTTAACAATGTAAACATAGCCAATGTTGGCTAGGCGAGGGGCGCCCATTGCGTCCATACCCAATGCTTTTTCTCCGTGGCAGCCCATACAGGCTGACGCCTCGCCCTTGCCTTCGTTAAAAATAATCTTACCGTTAGCAGGATTCGCGTTAACCTTAACCTCGTGCTTCTCTGTTTCTGCAGAAGCCGTTCCCACCATCAGCACAGTGATAGCTACTGTTGCGAGCCACGACGACATGGATGTAAATTTGCGCATTTCCCCCCCTTGCTTTCTTGAAATTCTTAAAGTTAATCCTTCCCCAATAACTTCATCAGGTTGCTGGCGTTTCAGCCGGCACGAAAGGCTTGTTATGCTCTATATTAAAGGACACCAAAAATAATATTGATTCTGCTGCAGTATTATTTACTGTTTTTCTTAAATAACGTGATAGCCATACCAAATATAAGCCCAAAAATACCTACGTACATCAAAAGAACTTGGCCGGTAGTCACATTCTCAAACATAACTCTTCCTCCTAATCAATGCTGCCGGGTTAAAAACTGTTGCATTTGTAATTTCTATACTTGGCTGATTTTATCACCGCTAATTTATATTACGCAAGTTTTTTGGCCAAAAACCAGGGGGGGCACCAACACAATTATATTTAAAACAAATATAAACAATGTGTTGCGATCTATTATGCTGGGCGCGCGCAGCGCTATCTGGCGTCCCGGTGGTTGGATGCCAAACTATAGGCCACTCCAGGCCTCACAAGCTTAGTGCACTATTGACGCTCAGTTATACGTTGTACCCATACTTGTTGTATGGTTAACTCAGTTGACGCGGCGACAGACGATTCATTTGGGTTGGCGCGTCAGCCAGCCACCGGGCGCCTACTCGTCAAACACCACATCCCCCTCATCCACCACGTCGCCCAAATTAATATTCTTAAAGTCGAACAAGCTGCTATCCATTAGGTGCGAGGATTTGACGTTCTGCATAGCGGTGAATATAGATTGGCTGCGGCCAGGATACTGGAGCTCCCACGACGCCAGCATGTCCTTGATGTTTTGGCGCTGCAGGTTCTCTTGTGCACCGCAAAGATTGCAGGGGATGATGGGGAACTTTGATGCCCTAGCAAAGCTAGCAATATCTTTTTCAGCACAGTAAGCCAACGGGCGAATGACCACGTGATCGCCCTTGTCTGTAATCAACTTGGGTGGCATGGCCTTGAGCTTTCCCCCAAAGAATATATTCAAAAACAAGGTTTCTATCATGTCGTCTCGATGGTGGCCCAACGCGACCTTGTTTGCCCCCAGCTCTCCGGCCACCCGGTAAATTATGCCACGACGCAGTCTCGAGCAAAGTGAGCAGGTGGTCTTCCCCTCTGGGATTTTCTCTTTAACTATAGAGTAGGTGTCCTGGGCCTCGATGTGGTACTCCACGCCGATAGATTTAAAGTAGTCCGGCAATATGTGCTCTGGGAAACCCGGCTGCTTCTGGTCTAGGTTCATGGCAATCAAGCGAAAATCTATTGGCGCACGCGTTTGTAACGTCCGCAAAATCTCCAATAGCGTATACGAGTCCTTACCACCAGACATGCACACCATGATAGTGTCGCCCTCTTCAATCATATTGAAGTCGCCAATAGCACGGCCAACCTGCTGCTCTAGACGTCCGCGTAGACGCTTAAAGTTATTCGAATGATGCGCGAAGTGGATGGGCTGGGTGATAGCGTTCATCTAGGTCAATCAAAGATTAATACTGCGTCCGCCATCAACCGAAATAATTTGCCCGGTAATATAGGGTGCATCGTTTAACAAAAATTGTACGGTGCGAGCAA
Source organism: Gallionellales bacterium UBA7399 (assembly GCA_002470125.1). Lineage (GTDB taxonomy): Bacteria > Pseudomonadota > Gammaproteobacteria > Burkholderiales > Gallionellaceae > Nitrotoga. Next base: position 10,709 of record DKNB01000092.1, read on the forward strand.
TGTCATCCGGTTCGCCCTGACGCTTGAGCAAGGTGTGCGCAACGATTTCTTGTCGCCGAGTCTCATTACTCCACTCCACGCTCTCCGGCCACACAATGACACCCGGGGCGATCGCGTTAACGCGTACGTGGGGAGCCATTTCCTGTGCCAAGGCACGCGTGAGTGCCGCTAGGCCGCCCTTGGCTATGCTATATAGTAGATGTCCATGCATGGGTCGCTCAGCATGGATGTCTACAATATTCACAATGGCCCCGTGATTGCGGCGCAGCTCCGCTGCTGCTGCTTGCGCAAGCAGTAGCGGCGCCTTGAGGTTTGTGCCAATTAGGTCATTCCAACTTTGATCATTAACGTCATCCAGTGACGTAGAAAAAAAACTAGAGGCGTTGTTAACCAGCGCATCCAATCGCCCAAAGTGACCGATGGCCTCTTGCACCATCTGAGTGATCGCCTTCGGGTCTAGCAGGTCAGCCTGCAGCCGCAGACTAGAGTTAGAGCGTGCAGACTGCAACTCCTCCTGCAGCGCCAGAGATTCTCGTGCAGAAGAGCGATAGTGCAGCACTATATTTGCACCGGCCGCATGCAACTTGCGACAAATTGCTGCGCCCACGCGCTTTGCGCCACCCGTTATCAATACTACTTTACCTTGCACCTAGCTCTCCACTAAACTTACGGCTTGTAATTTAACACATCCACACCCGACGATCATGTCCTCACTGCCCTCACCGTCACCCGAGGCTCGCACACATAGCGACCAGCTGTGCAGCCTCATTCATCTCGAGATCGAACGACATGGCGGGTGGATCCCATTTTCTCGCTTCATGGAAATGGCCCTGTACTCACCGGGGATGGGCTACTACAGCGCGAGCACTCGCAAGTTTGGGGCGGCTGGGGACTTTGTTACAGCACCAGAGATTTCTTCGTTGTTTGGTCGCGCATTAGCACGGCAACTAATTCAAATTATGGCACACAGCACCCCGCACATCATTGAGCTTGGTGCAGGCAGCGGCAAGCTGGCGGTTGATATACTACGAGAGCTGGAACGACAAGATAATCTGCCCGAACGTTATGACATACTTGAGGTCAGCGCCGACTTGCGTGACCGGCAACGAGTGCTATTGCAAACACATCTGCCCCATTTGTTGGATCGCGTGCATTGGCTGGATGCAATGCCAGACAGCATCTCTGGTGTGCTGATTGCCAACGAAGTCTTGGATGCACTGCCGGTAGATTTAGTGCTGTGGACCGATGCGCAGCCGCTTGAACGGGGGGTGGCAAGCGCAGAAAAAGGGTTTTCATGGCAAGAGCGCTTGCCTGAAAGTTCAACACTATCGGAAATTACTCGAAAAATTAATATGCCGGAGGGCTCGCTCAGCGAAGTTTCGCTTGCTGTACGTGGTCTAATCAGCAGTCTAAGCGAGCGCTTACACCAGGGCGTACTTTTGTTTATTGACTACGGCTTCGGTGCAAGCGAGTACTACCATCCACAAAGAATACAAGGAACGCTTATGTGCCACTATCGTCATCACGCACACGGAGATCCATTTTTTCTGCCTGGCCTGCAAGACATCACCTCCCATGTCGACTTTACTGCCGTAGCAGAGACAGCGATTGATTCAGGATTAATCCTATACGGCTACACAACACAGGCTCACTTCTTAATTAACGTGGGAATTACCGATTTGCTAGCGGAGGTCGACCCAAAGAATAGTCGCGATTACCTACCACTTTCTGCACAACTACAAACACTCACCAGCCCAGCGGAGATGGGTGAGCTTTTTAAATTCATCGCTGTTGGCAAGGGTGTAGACGTGCACCTGTGTGGATTTTCTTCTGGCGACAAGTCGCGTACTCTGTAGCCTAGGCCCAAGCGCTCACATCTGGCGCCTCTCAGGTCAGTCGCTGAGCCGCCCTACTGAGGGTCTGCAACTTTTTTCTTGGTCGC
>DKNB01000092.1:12724-17423 GCA_002470125.1 Gallionellales bacterium UBA7399
TTTTTGTAGCGGTCACCTTCTTTTTAGCTGCCCCCTTCTTTAAGGGCGGCCCCTTGGCTACACGCTCTGCCAACAAGGTCAAGGCCTCCGGCAGGGTCACCTCCTCCGGAGAAATATCTTTGGGCAAGGTGGCATTAACCTTTCCGTGTCGCACATACGGGCCATACCGGCCATTGCACACCTCCACTGGCTTTTGGTCGTCAGGGTGCGCGCCCAACTCTCGCAGTACGGTGTTGGAAGTTCTTGCCTCCGCCAGCAACTCTACTGCACGCTCCAACTGTATAGTAAAGACACTGTCCGTCCTGGGGATAGACTTAAACTTTCCATCGTGCCCAATATATGGGCCAAAGCGGCCAATATTAACAATTACTTTTTTCCCGCTCTCTGGATGCAATCCCAGATCCTTGGGAAGCTGCAATAACTTGGTAGCGGCAGCAAGATCCGCATCCTCTGGGGGCAGCTCCTTGGGCCACGAGATACGCTTCGGTTTCACCTTAGCGCCAACCTCTACCTCACCAAGCTGTACGTAATAGCCAAAGGGGCCGCGCAACAGCAGGACTGGAAGTCCGCTGACCGGATCATCTCCTAGCTCCTTGCGCGCCTCCCCGGCATCGACCGTGTTTGCCAAGTTGCGTGTGTAATCACACTCCGGGTAGGCTGTGCATCCGATAAAATTACCTCGCTTGCCCAGGCGCATAGACAGAGGCTTCCCACATTTTGGACAATCCTCATCAATAAGCTCTTGCGTGACATCCTTGCGTTCAATATTCTTTTTGTCTTCTATGAGCGCAGCAAATGGATGCCAAAAATCATTCAGTACCGGTATCCAATCTCGCTTGCCATCCGAAATCTCGTCCAGCTCGTCCTCCATTTGCGCGGTAAACCCATAGTCGACATAGCGCGTAAAGTGCTCCGTAAGGAAGCGAATGACAACCCTTCCAACGTCGGTCGGCTTAAATCTTTTCTTATCCAACATCGCATACTCACGTGCTTGTAGTGTAGAGATAATGCTGGCGTAGGTTGATGGGCGCCCAATGCCGTGCTCTTCTAGGGTTTTAACCAGGCTGGCCTCTGAGAATCGAGGGGGAGGCTGAGTAAAGTGCTGCTCTCCGTAGAGTCTCTCGAGGGCGACGGTGTCTCCCTCCTCTAGGGGGGGTAATTTTTTGCTCTCCTCTTCTTCGCTGTCATCTACACTCTCTTGATAGACGGCAATAAAGCCCGGGAACACCAAGGTTTGACCGCTGGCACGAAACAGGGTGTCGTCTCCGCCAAGACGAATATCAAGGCTAACCGTGTCGAAACGTGCGGGAGCCATTTGACACGCGAGGGTGCGTTTCCAAATCATTTCATAAAGTCGCGCCTGATCCGGGGCAAGAAACTCTCGCATGGTGTCTGGGGTACGCGCGATCGAGGTTGGTCGTATTGCCTCATGGGCCTCCTGCGCATTTTTTGCTTTGCTTTTATAGATCAATGCAGCCTTGGGTAGATAGTCTGGCGCAAACTGCGCAGTGACATAATCACGAATTTCCCGTAAGGCCTCCTGTGCCAGCGTAACGGAATCAGTACGCATATAGCTAATCAGTCCCACTGTTTGGCCACCAATGTCTACACCCTCGTAGAGTTGCTGTGCGATACGCATCGTACGATCCGTAGACATGCCCAATTTACGTGCCGCCTCTTGTTGTAAAGTAGAGGTGGTAAAGGGGGCAGCAGCATGACGCTGCTTGGCTTTCTTCTCTACGCGCACGACGCGTGGCGGCAGTTTGGCAGCACTAACCTTGTCAAAAATTTTCTGGTACTCTGCCTCGCTGGCTATGCTTAGCTGGTCTAGCTTTTTTCCTTGATACTGAAAAAGCTTGGCGGTAAATGGTTGGCCGCTCTTCTGACTGTCAAGGTGTACCGTCCAATATTCTTGGGAACGGAACGCCTCGATCTCCAATTCTCGCTCTACAATTAAACGTAATGCTGGACTCTGCACACGTCCGGCGGAAAGTCCGGGACGGATCTTGCGCCACAGCAGTGGGGAAAGATTAAAACCCACCAAGTAATCCAACGCACGTCGTGCTTGCTGTGCGTTAACCAGGGGAATTGAAATTTCACGTGGATTTGCAACTGCCTCACGCACTGCTGATTGCGTTATTTCATAGAACACCACGCGCTGCATGGGCTTATTTTTTATATTGCGCTTACTTTTTAACAGTTCGGCAACATGCCACGCAATAGCCTCACCCTCACGATCTGGGTCTGGCGCCAGATAAATATGCTCTGCTTGAGCAGCGGCCTTGGCGATGGCGTCCACATGCTTGCTGTTGCGCGCAATAACTTCATACTGCATGGCAAAGTCATGCTCGGTGTCAATCGCACCAGATTTGGGCAACAGGTCACGCACGTGGCCATAAGTTGCCAATACCTCGAAGTCTTTACCCAAATACTTTTTGAGGGTAACAGCCTTGGCCGGAGACTCAACAATTAATAGGTTACTTGCCATGGTGGTATTTGGTATTAATGTAGGTGGCTGGGATCGATCGGGACAAGCAGGTCTTCGACCACCAACGGATCCAAGTCCTGACGCTGGCTCCACAACACCATGAGCGTAATGAGCTTAACGTTGTCCAATGACAGGCTTACTCGGTTCAGCGCAATCACCCGATCAAGGATCATTTCTCGTTCCACGGGAACGATCATCTTGCTTTGTTCCCAAAATGTCAGAAAACTGCGTACCTCTGGGCTGGTCAGCTTAATCTCTAGGTCCGCATAGCAGCGACTCCCGCTATCGTTTATGGTGGACGGATAGTTCGCCTTGTTCAGCTGCTCCAACCCAGACAGCCAGGTTAATGCCTGGTGAATGTCTTCTTCTTCAAAGCCGGCGGCAGACAGCTTGCGAGACAGTCGGTCAGAGTTTGGGTAGCGCCCCGCATGAAAATAACTTTCAAATAAAAACATTAAAATATCAAACATAGCGCCCCGATAAAAATAATTTTCGCAATTATTAAATTGCACGGCGTGGAGCCACGCCCGATCTAATTTGGTTGTTTTCTTGCGAGGACGCCACCCCTCAAATTAAGTAGTTGAGCCTTGGCTGGACACGCCGGCAGGGCCTGTCTGGCAAAATTACAAGGTCGTCGCTCAGCTCCAGCTTGTAACAGGATGGCCGATACCGCCCCAATCGTCAAGCCACCTCACCGACCTGGGGCATCCCATCAATTCTGACCGCGACCTCAATTATGTGACTCAAGGAGCCCCTCCAGTCCCTCAAGCTCCTCAAAAATATCCTGTGCACACTCCACCAGCTTGGCGCCCTGCTTAATTAATCGATGGCACCCTTTTGCCTGAGGGGTGTGGATAGAGCCGGGAATAGCGAAAACATCACGCCCGCTTTCCAGTGCCATGCGGGCAGCAATCAATGCCCCGCTTCGCAGAGATGCTTCGACCACCAAACACCCCAAGCTCAGACCACTAATAAGACGATTGCGGCACGATAGGTTTTCTGCCAGCGGTGGCGTGCCCAACGGAAACTCGGAGATCAGCGCTCCCTCTTGCGCAAGCTGGTGTGCCAGCTTGCGATTGACGACAGGATAAATCTTGTCCAGCCCCGTGCCAACCACGCCTATGCTAGATCCCCGCTCACGCAAGCCCCCAGCGTGGGCGGCTGCATCTATGCCTTGCGCCATGCCACTAACAATACACAATCCGGCAGCGCTCGCCGCCCGCGAAAAGGCCTCTGCATTTCCCAGACCCTGCGAGGTGGCGTTGCGACTACCCACCACAGCAAGTGCCGGACGATTAAGCAACTCACGTCGCCCCTTTACATAAAGCAGCATGGGTGGGTCGAAGGCGCTAAGCAATGCCTGTGGGTAGTCAGGATCGGATAGCGTAATAATGTGATTATTCGGATCCACCAACCACGCCTCAATGGGCACCAGCTCTTCCTCGCTCCAACCCCTTGCGATGATTGCGGCTATGGCTGACCCGACTACTCGCTGGAGAGCGTACGTCGGTGTAGCAAAGATCTGATCAGGGGGGCCAAAGGTAGTTAGAAGGAGACGCAAGCTTTGGCTGTCTAGACCCGGCATTTGGTTTAAGACGAGCCATGGCGCAAGTTCAGCACTAATGCGCATGTGGGGCTGGGTCTCGGGTGCGCCATGCAAACTCATGCCAAGTATGCGCACTCGCAGAGACGGGGTGGGTCACAAAGAGGGAATCAGAGATATAATAGTCCTTTGCATAGTGGCGTAGATTTCTGCGGGGTCAGGCTCAAGATTCTGAATACAACAAGACATTCCACACAACACCCCTTAAATGATGCCCTTGGCCATTTAAATTAGCAAGCACTCATGGCGATTTTACAAATATTACAATACCCAGACGAGCGGCTGCACACCATTGCGGCGCCAGAAAAAACAGTGGCGGCCGGCACTCGCAAGCTTATCGATGACATGACCGAGACAATGTACTCTGCGCCCGGAATAGGCTTGGCCGCAACCCAAGTAGACGTACATCAGCAAGTCATCGTAATAGACATTTCAGAGGCCCACAACCAGGCGCTGGTGCTCATTAACCCAGAGATTGTTACTCGCAGTGGCGACAGCCTGTGTGAAGAGGGCTGTTTGTCAGTTCCTGGTGTCTATGAAACAATACGTCGCGCTGAACAGATTACTGTATGTGCACTAGATGCGCATGGAAAACCCTTCACGCTTGA
>DKNB01000092.1:17432-32822 GCA_002470125.1 Gallionellales bacterium UBA7399
GCATCCAGCATGAAATGGATCACCTGCAGGGCAAGGTGTTTGTTGAGTACTTGTCACCCCTCAAGCAGCTGCGTCTCCAGGCCAAGCTCCGGAAGCGCCGCAAAGAAACAATGTAGAACATGCTCATGGCGCCCTTTGCGCCGCGTCGTACCAATCTAAAGCCTCATCAGACTTTCGTTTACAAAAAAGCCGTGGCTAAAACAACAGGATCACAGCAATCAACTCCCCTCTAAAGATTATTTTTGCCGGCACCCCAAGCTTTGCGGCCACCGCATTGGCGGCTTTGCTGATGCAGCGCTTTTCTGTAGTCGCTGTGCTAACCCAGCCGGACAGGCCGGCCGGTCGCGGCATGCAACTCACCGCCAGCCCAGTCAAGCAGCTTGCCTTGGCACACAGCCTACCAGTGCTGCAGCCCACATCACTGAGATCTGCCGAAACACAACAGGAGCTCGCCGGCTTCTCGGCAGACGTAATGGTGGTTGCGGCTTATGGGCTAATTTTGCCCTTGACGCTACTGCAGTTACCGCGCTATGGCTGCCTAAATATTCACGCCTCCCTGTTGCCAAGATGGCGCGGCGCGGCGCCCATTCAGCGTGCCATTTTAGCTGGTGACGATCAGACCGGCGTTACCATTATGCAGATGGATGCGGGGCTCGACACCGGCAACATGCTACTAAATAAATCCTGCTCAATCGCCTCACACGACACCGCACAAACACTACATGAAAAATTAGCGCTACTGGGTTCCGAGGCCATCGTTGAGACGCTACACCTGCTTGAACAGGGGCGACTAAAACCTACGCCGCAGGACGATGACAAAGCAACGTATGCCACCAAGCTAAACAAAGAAGAGGCGTCGATACACTGGTCGGACAGCGCCACGCAAGTTTTACGTGCGGTACGCGCCTACAACCCCTCGCCCATCGCGCGCGCAGTCCTCGAATCAACGCCTATCAAGATCTGGAAGGCCAGCCCGCGCTATGACTTATCCGGCGAGGCTGGGGTTGTTTTGAGTATAGAAAAAAATGGCATCATTGTGGCCTGTGGCCAGGGCGCACTATGTCTTGAGATACTACAACGTCAAAATGCAAGAGCTCTGCCTGCAATGGAGTTTATGCAAGGATTTTTAGTGCGAGTTGGCGATCGCTTTGTCGCGACCACCTAAATGCATATCGCTCAACATGGCGCAAGTCAGGTTGTCTGTCAGGTGCTGGCTGGCACAAACCTAACCCACGCACTCAGTGCGGCCCTGTCATCTGCACCAAAAGGGGCCGCATCGGTACTAACAACACAGCAGCGTGGTGCGCTGCAGGATCTGAGCTACGGTACACTTCGCTTTTATGGTCAGCTGGTGCGCGTGTTGGATCAGCTGCTGCATAAGCCCGTTCAAGACAAGCAACTACGTTGCCTACTATTGGTGGCCCTTTATCAGTTGCAGCACACAAAAGCTGCACCCCATACCATAGTAGACCATGCCGTGCAGGTGGCGCGTCAACACAATGTCGCCGCTGGTGGACTGGCTAATGCGGTGCTACGCAATTTTTTACGTGCCCGTGAAAAATTACTTGAGGTCGCGTCCGCCAACGAAGAGGGGCGTTACTCCTACCCGCAGTGGTGGATAGCTGCGGTCCAGGCACAATATGGGCCAGCCTCAGAGGCCATATTAATGGCGGGTAATCGGCACCCACCCATGACGCTACGCGTTAATTGTCGACGCACCAGCCCCACCGAATATTTGGCGCTGCTTGCACAGCATGGCATTCAAGCCAGCCCAATCGGGTCAGACGGAGTAATCCTAGAGCGACCCCTTCCGGTAAGTAAATTGCCAGGATTTTTTGATGGCCTAGCTTCCGTGCAGGATGCGGGCGCACAATGTGCGGCACACCTGCTAGACGCAAAGGATGGCATGCGAGTACTGGATGCCTGCGCTGCCCCAGGTGGGAAAAGCGCCCACCTATTAGAATTAGCACAAATTGACTTGCTCGCCTTGGATAAAAATGTACAGCGCCTAGGCCTTATAGACGAAAATCTGCAACGCCTGCAGCTGCACGCACACCTAATGAGCGGCGATGCTGCACAGCCAACTGACTGGTGGAATGGAAAGCCGTTTCACCGCATCTTGGCCGATGTGCCGTGCTCTGCCTCCGGTGTAGTGCGACGCCACCCAGACATAAAATGGTTGCGCCGCCCAGGGGACATTAATGAGTTCGCGCAACAGCAACTGACTATTCTTCGGGCACTATGGCAGTTGCTAGAAAGAGATGGTAAGTTACTATACGCAACCTGCTCAATTTTTGAGCGGGAGAACCAACAGGTTATTGATAAATTTTTAGCTGAGCATGTCGACGGAAGACAGCTGCCCCTATCCGCGCCCAACCTAAACCGGGGCCAGATATCTCCCGACGACCAACATGACGGCTTCTTTTATGCGTTACTGCAAAAACATGCGTAGTCTACCAAAATCACTGGCTCTACTTTTGGCATTGTGGCTAGGCATCACGGTCGCCTGTGCCGAAGGCATCGCGGTGCGCAAAACAGATGCGCAATTTTCTGAGGGCAGCTACCAGCTTTCCGCTGATTTTGATATCAGCCTAAACTCCGTTATCGACGAGGCACTAACACGTGGTGTTCCCCTCTACTTTGTTAGTGAATTTATCCTAGTGCGTCCGCGCTGGTACTGGGCAGACGAAACGATTGCAACAAGCGAGCAGGTCTCTCGGTTGTCTTACAATAGACTGACGCGCCAGTATCGCATCGCTCACGGCTCGCTATTCCAAAACTTTTCCAACCTGGACGATGCGCTACATATTATAGGTCACCAATACGCCACACCCATCAACAGCTCGCTACTTCAGCAGGGCACCGGTTACACAGCAGCCCTGCTGTCCAAAAAGGGAGATTACATTGCTGGCACGCGAACACACCTTGATATAACGCAGCTACCCAAGCCACTTCAGGTTAACGCCCTTGCCACCCAAGACTGGAGCCTCGACTCCGGCTGGCACCGATGGCAGGTGCACCCCGCTGTCAGCCATGCAAGCGAGTAGCCAGTGAAATACTTAATTGCAATCAGCGCGCTGCTTGGTATTGCATTGCTGTACCTGTTATCCAGCGCCAGCTCCAATACCGAAGTATTCTCACGCAACTATTATGTGTTGCTTGCTTTGGCTGGCGCCTTGGCATCCTACCTAACTGTGGTGGTTGGTTATCAGCTATGGCAGCTCCGCAAAAAGCTTAAAGCAAAAATATTTGGCGCGAAGCTTACCCTGCGGCTGACGTTATTCTTCATGGTAATTGCGATCCTGCCAGGCTTGTTGGTGTATACCGTTTCAGTACAATTTCTCAGCAAAAGTATCGAATCGTGGTTCGATGTGCGCGTAGAGAAGGCACTGGAGGGAGGGCTTAATCTCGGCCGCAGTGCACTGGAGGTCGATCTCCAGACCTTGCGCAAAGAGGGGCAGTCGGCCGCACTCTTGCTCACAAAACAACCCCGGGGACAGTACACGCTGACATTAAACAGCCTAAGAAATAAAAATGTCACTCAGGATTTCGCATTATTTACAAAAGATGGCCAGCTGCTTGCATTTGCTGGTTTCAGTCCCAAGCTGGGGCCCAACATGCCGAGCACCAGCATGCTAAACGAGGCAGGTCAGCAAGGATTAAGTGGTCTTATTGATACGCTGCCAGACAATAGCCTGATATTGCGCGTCCTGGTGCCGCTCACCCCACTACAGGCGCCCTCTGAAACATACATCCTGCAACTAACGCGACCGGTGCAAAAGAAGCTTGCCGCCGATGCAGAGATGGTGCGCACGGTCTACCGTGACTATCAAGGATTGTCCCTATCTCGACTGGGATTAAAGCGCCTATACGGCATTACACTAACCCTGTCGTTACTCATTGTGTTACTAAGCGCAACGTCGGCCGCTTTTTTTATTAGTGATCGCCTAAGCGCGCCACTCGCTGCCCTGGCAGAGGGAACGCGAGCAGTGGCGCAGGGTGACTTTTCACAGCAACACCCAATCCAAAGTAGCGACGAGCTGGGCGCCCTAACTGGATTGTTTAACCAGATGACGCTGCAGCTATCTGACGCAAAACACACAAGCGAGCAGCAGCAACATCAAGTAGAGGACGCAAAGTCTTATCTGGAAAGCATGCTGGCACACCTATCGTCTGGCGTTTTGGTGGTGGATGAGCGATTTAAGTTACGTTCTGTTAATGGTAGCGCAACCCACATACTGGGGGCGTCGCTTCTGGATATGCAGGGATCCTCCCTAACAGAAATTGCCGAACACCACCCGCTCTTGCGCCAATTCTCTGATGCAATTATGCAGGGCTTCGACGAGGTCAAGAGCGGCGAATGGCAGCGTCAAATTGAGCGACTTAGCAAAAATGGTGATCAAATACTGCTGATGCGCGGCACCCGCTTGTTCACGGCAGCGGCCACGAGCTATGTGGTGGTATTTGATGACATCACTCATTTGTTGCAAGCAGAACGTCAGGCCGCGTGGGGGGAGGTGGCGCGTCGTCTCGCGCACGAAATTAAAAATCCCCTCACCCCCATCCAACTATCTGCCGAACGCTTGCAGCACAAGCTAAGTGCCAAGCTTGAGGGTGCCGATGCCCAGCTACTGCTACGGGCCACACAAACCATTGTTAGCCAGGTGGGGGCTATGAAAAACATGGTCACTGAATTCGCTGATTACGCCCGAGCTCCGACCCCCAAGCTAGCAACGCTAGATGCACACCAACTACTCCGCGAGGTTCTTGGGCTGTACGAATCTAACAGCAGCCCGATTACGCTACATCTCAACGCGACGCGGTCTTTGATAAAGGGGGACGCAACACGCCTACGTCAGGTAGTTCACAATCTACTACAGAACTCCCATGATGCCTTACACGACACAAGCCATCCAGAAATTATTCTCAGCACGGAGGTAGAGGGTGGCGCACTAAAGTTGTGCGTTCAAGATAACGGCAGCGGCTTCTCTGAGCAGCTATTGGCGCGCGCTTTCGAGCCCTACAGAACGACCAAGCCAAAGGGTACCGGACTGGGACTGGCTATCGTAAAAAAAATTGTGGAAGAGCATGGCGGCAACATCACCATTCAAAATCTTAGCGCTGGCGGCACACTAGTACAGATAATCTTGCCGCTATTAACGGAGGTCGCATAGGAATGGCAATCAAAGAAATTCTAGTGGTGGACGACGAGATTGGCATACGTGAGCTGCTGTCAGAAATATTGTTTGATGAGGGCTATGGTGTGCACGTAGCTGAAAGCGCTGTCGAGGCCCGCGCATTTCGCAATCAACAGGCCCCAGATCTAGTGTTACTAGACATATGGATGCCGGACACGGATGGCATCACCCTGCTCAAAGAGTGGGGGACGCAGGGCTTGTTGACCATGCCGGTAATCATGATGTCTGGGCACGGTACCATAGAGACAGCACTGGAAGCGACGCGCATCGGCGCAACAGACTTTCTTGAAAAACCCATTGCACTACAAAAATTACTTGCTGCTGTCGCCAAGGCAATTCAACAAAAAACATTGCCACGCACATCCGAGGGGGCCGCAGGAATTTCGACATTGATCAGCCAAGGGGGTTCACCGACAGCATCACAAGAGGATGAAACAAACCTCTCGTTGTCACTAGACCTGCCACTGCGCGAAGCACGTGAAAACTTTGATAGTCTATATTTTAATTATCACATGGATAAAGAGGGTGGCAATGTCGCACGTGTGGCAAAAAATGCCGGCTTAGAGCGTACCCATCTATATCGCAAATTAAAACAGCTCGACATTAGGTTTGCCAAAAAAGATGAGGACGCCAGCTAGCAATCCTATTATTTCGACAACGCCAGGCCTGAGACACCACCCACGGCAAGGTGTCGACCGTCCAGCACGGCACAAATGCGTTGCACAATCATGGGGGTCGGCTCATTAAATTCCCCCTGCTGATAGGCAACCACCGTCAGGTGCGGATAAAAAACGTCTAGCAGCTCATTAGAGCGCAGCAAAAAATCTGGATTGCTGGGTCGTCCAAAACGCTCATTTCCCTCCATGAAGGTTTCATAAATCAATACCCCGCCGATGCGTAGCGACTGGATCAGTTGCAAAAAGAGTGGCCGGTGGAGATAACGACTAACAATCACGCCGTCAAATTGATGTCCCTGATATGGCCAATCTCCGCCCTCCAGGTCTGCCTTCAGAGTGGTCACGTTGGGCAGCTGTTGTAGTTTGGCCAGCGCATGCTCGTCACGATCCACAGCGCTCACCCGCCAGCCATTGGCGGCCAGCCAGCGCGCATGTCGTCCGCTACCACAAGCCAGATCAAGCACCTCCCCGCCCTCACGAATTAGCCATGCGTGCTGACAAACCCACGATGATGGCACGCCATCGATTTGCGGTGCAGCATTTTCGTTGAGTTTTTTCATTTTAATTGCCCCCCACAGGACCATGCGGTCACGTCGCCAGGGTTGGTTGGTTCGTAAGCGGCCGCGCGCCCTTAAGCTCTACCTAAAAACCCCAAGCAGCGCCAAGTGTTCCTAAAAGTGTCAATTCCTGTAATAATCCAAGGCAGACAAGAGTCTTTGTCATATTGAGGCAAGCACACCCATGACGCAAGATGAATTAAAGCTCGCGGTAGCACAGGCGGCAATGGCATACATCCCAGCTAACTGTATCGTTGGTGTGGGCACCGGCTCGACGGCCAACTTCTTCATAGACGAGCTAGGAAAAATAAAGCAAAAGCTGGTCGGCGCAGTGGCCAGCTCCGAAGCCTCGGCCCAGCGCTTAAGGGGGCATGGGATTGAGGTCATCTCACTCAATGATGCAGGCAGCCTGCCCGTCTACGTAGATGGGGCGGATGAAATCACGCAGCACCTTCATATGATCAAGGGTGGAGGGGGCGCACTCACACGTGAAAAAATAGTGGCCGCCGCAAGCAAGAAATTTATCTGCTTGTGCGACTCTAGCAAGCTTGTGGATACCCTGGGGACCTTCCCCTTGCCACTCGAGGTCATACCCATGGCCCAAAGCTACGTAGCACGCCAAGTTATTTTGTTGGGTGGGCAGCCAAAGTTACGCGAGGGCTTCTCTACAGACAATGGCAACATCATTATCGATGTATCCGGCTTAAAAATATTAAATCCGGTTGAGCTAGAGGCCACACTAAACAATATTGCCGGCGTGGTCACAAACGGCCTATTTGCACATCGCAAGGCAGACGTATTGTTACTAGGGACGGCAAGCGGGGTCAAGACGCTTGTCGCCTAGCTGTAATAAAACTGTCACCATACGCAAGTAGTATTACTCATAATATCTACTCCTAAAAGGATTTGACCCATGGTTTCCACTGAACACACATCCAAACAATTTGACGCCGAGCTGGAAGCGGTACGTGCGCGAGTGCTGCAAATGGGTGGGCTGGTGGAGAGTCAAATTCGTCTCTCTATTGAGGCGCTGGTGAATGGTGACGTGCCCCTGATGAATCGCATCATTGCCGATGATCATCGTGTCAATGCGATGGAGGTGGAGATCGACGAGAGTTGCAATCAAATCATTGCTCGTCGGCAGCCTGCCGCCGGCGACTTGCGCATGGTGATGACGGTAATCAAAACCATTACTGACCTTGAGCGCATAGGTGACGAGGCAGAAAAAATAGCGCGCATGGGCAAGCTGCTCTCCCAAAGAACAAGCATCATCCTGCCGCGCTACACGGAGATCAAACACGCCGCCGACCTAGCTTTAGATATGTTGCGCAAGTCACTGGACGCCTTTGCTCGTCTTGATCTTGCCCATGCCGCACAAGTGGTACGCCAGGACGAACTGGTGGACGCAGAATTCCGCACCATCATGCGCTACCTGATCACCTTCATGATGGAAGATCCTCGTACCATATCTACCGCACTGGAAATTTTATTCATCGCCAAGGCCATCGAGCGCATAGGCGATCACGCCAAAAACATGTCTGAGTATGTCGTTTACATGGTTAAAGGCAAGGACGTGCGCCACGTTACCGTGGAAGAAATAGAGCGTGAAATTCTAAAGTAACCCGCCCCGACAACGGGCACACATAGCCTTGGCAGCTCACAGTATTGTCGTGCATCAGCCAACAGGATGTGGTGGTGTTAAAAGGCGTGCCGCCAGCCACCTCACAAGGCAACAAGACTCTCGCCCCTTGCGGCCCATTTATTTATGACCACGATTGCCAAAAATCTGCACGCCATCAATCTTGCTATCGCACAAGGCATGCGCTTGGCCAATCGACACAAGGACGCCATTCAGCTGTTAGCAGTAAGCAAGGGGGTCTCTGCTGCCTCGGTGCGCGAAGCGCACCAAGCCGGACAGCGTGCCTTTGGGGAAAACTATATCCAGGAAGCCCTGAACAAAATTGAATTGCTGCGCGACTTGTCGCTACAATGGCACTTCATCGGGCCCATACAAGGCAACAAAACTCAGGCCATTGCAGCTCATTTCGCGTGGGCGCATGGCGTAGACAGGTCAAAAATTGCCGAGCGCCTATCCGCACAAAGACCGGCGGACCTGCCGCCACTCAATGTATGCATACAGGTTAACGTAGACGAAGAGGCCAGCAAAAGCGGCATAATGTCCGACAACTTATTGGATCTGGCACGGACTGTGGCAAACCTACCGAGGCTTAAACTGCGTGGGTTAATGTGTATCCCGGCGCCCACAGAAGGATTGGAAAATCAGCGAATACCGTTCGCCAAATTACGCGAGCTGCTGCAAGAAATCAACACACATGGGCTGGCCATGGATACCCTGTCAATGGGAATGTCGCACGACTTCAATGCGGCAATACTAGAGGGGGCGACCATCATGCGCATCGGCACGGCAATCTTTGGCAAAAGAAGTTACGAGGGAACGCAATGAAAATTTGTTTTATCGGGGGGGGTAACATGGCAGCCGCGCTCATTGGGGGCCTGCTTAAACGAAGCTTTGTCGCCGAACAGCTGTGTGTGGTTGAAACTAACAAAAGCAGGCATGCCACACTACATAGCGAATTTGGTGTGCGAGCCGTTGCTGAACTTCAGGCTGGAGTGATCGAAAGCGACATAATTTTATTGGCGGTCAAGCCCCAGCAACTACACGAGGTTGCAACGAGCTTGGCCCCCCTGCTGACCGGACAGCTGCTTATTTCAATAGCGGCTGGCGTCCGTACAACGGACATAGCAAGCTGGCTCGGCTCACAAAACATTGTTCGCGCCATGCCAAACATGTCCGCCTTAATTCAAAGCGGGGTTACCGGCCTGTACGCCCCCCCTGCGGTAGGACAAACGCAACGCGACACCGTCGATGGCATACTTGCTGCGGTAGGCAAGACGCTGTGGTTAAAAGATGAGGCAATGATGGATGCGATTACTGCGGTGTCTGGCAGTGGTCCGGCCTACGTGTTTTATTTTATTGAGGCACTGCAACAAGCAGCTTGTGAGCTTGGCTTTGATAAAGAAACAGCACGACGCCTGGCGCTAGACACCTTTTCTGGAGCAATCAAGCTTGCCGACACCAGTGACGAGGATGTGAGCACACTACGCACGCACGTCACCTCCAAAAATGGCACCACCGAACGGGCGCTGCTCAGCATGGAATCCGAAAAAATAAAATTACATATTGTTGCGGCAATAAAAGCCGCCGCTACGCGTGCCAAAGAAATGGGAGACGAGCTGGGGGATGCGACATGCTAAATGAGGCGCTACAGTTTTTGTTTGACACCTTGCTGCAGCCATTTGCCGCCATACTGTTGCTTCGCTTTCATTTACAGTGGTTACGCGCACCGATGCGCAACCCGCTGGGTGAAATGATCATGACGCTTACTAACTTTATGGTGTTGCAAGCGCGCCGGCTGGTCCCTTCGGTCCGCGGTTTTGATATGGCCACCCTGTTGTTGGCCTTTGCAATAGAAGTGGCTTACTTGGTCGCCACGCTCGTATTGCAGGGCATGCCCATTGACATGCCTGCACTCGGGTTGCTTATGTGGGCAGCAGTCAAGTTAATTAAACTCAGCCTATACTTGCTCATGGGGGCACTATTTATTCAGGCGCTTTTATCGTGGATCAACCCACACTCGTCCATGGCCGGATTGCTGGGCGTAATAACGCAACCATTTCTTTTGCCCTTGCGGCGGCGCATTCCGCCCCTCGGAAATGTAGACTTCACTGTGTTGTTGTTGCTTATCACGTGCCAACTTATCCTTATCGTCCCCCTGCGTTGGCTGGAGGGCCTGGCTCTAAATCTAGTCTAGCCGTGTGGTATCACCACAAAAAAGATGTCATCACTTTGATGCTGTATATTCAGCCGGGTGCCAAACGCACCGAGGTGGTTGGCACGCACGACGACTCACTTAAAATTCGCTTGGGCGCCCCACCCATTGAGGGTCGAGCCAACGATACGTTGCTTCATTTTATTGCAGAAAAGTTTTCAGTCCCCGTGCGCAATGTCAGGCTAAAACAAGGGGCGAGATCACGCCACAAGGTGGTGTTGGTAACCGACAGTGCAATTGAGCCAACGGATCTGCTTAACGACTAGGCTACCAATCAAGGGCTGTTATGGCCAATTATTAAAACTCAAAGGTGGCGGTATGTTCAATCAGGTTCGAATACACGCCACAGTCTTTATACGCGGTGAGCGCATCCTTCAGATCGGCCACTATCTCAGGCTTTTTTTCCTGTAACTCATCTGGCAAGTTCATTATAGCCAACCTCCAGTTTACCCAGGCCCTGGTCCCCAACGTCTTTGAGTTGGTAACTCGCAGCCGAGCAAAGATTAGCTCCCCCTTCCAGTAAAAAGTAAAATCACTTTGATTTCTAAACTCATCCTCCCCGGACACCATCCATCGCAAATAAATATCCCGCTCACGATCAATGGTCCAATCAGGCCGCATATTTGACTTGCCGTAGCACTGGTCAACCTCTTCTATTCCATACTTTTTGATGTCCGCCTCTGGAACATACTCATTTACAAATGCCATGACCTTGTTCTCCTAGTTGCATTCTGATGTGGATTGGGCCGCGCTTGTCATGCGCTGACATTAACGCCATACCGCCTAATATATCATTCTGAGGTCGCGAGGGGCAATCTGCGGTCTGCTGAAAACACAATTTTGAATGTGCTGCCCGCGCCCTCTTCGCTGACAATCTCTAATCGCGCGTGATGTCGACCGGCTATATGTTTAACGATGGCCAACCCCAAGCCTGTTCCACCGGTTTCTCGTGAACGACTGTGATCTACACGATAAAAGCGCTCTGTTAGGCGCGGAATATGTTGCGGTGCAATACCAATACCACTATCTTGTACGCTAAAAACAAGTTGGTCACCCTGCTCGTGCCAGCTCACCAAAATAGTGCCCCCCTGTGGGGTATAGCAGATAGCATTTGATATTAAATTGCCGAATGCGCTGCGCAATTCTTCCGCGCTGCCAAGCAATGCATGCTCACTCATCAGCTCCAACCGCAACACATGCCTCTTCGCACTCAATGACTCCCCTTCTTCGCACAACATACGCAAAAGTGCGGGCACGTCTACGGCATCCTCTTGTAGGGCGTTGAGGGTGTCCTCCAGCTTAGATAGGGTAAGCAAGTCCGCCACCAACCTTCCCATGCGCTGAGTCTGTTCGCCCATCAACTGAATGGCCTTGCGCGCCATGTCATTTTCAAGATTGGGCATATCACCCAGGGTTTCAATGAAGCCCCCAACCACCGTGAGTGGCGTACGCAACTCGTGTGACACATTCGCAACAAAGTCGCGTCGCATAACTTCAATACGCTCTAGCTGGGTGACATCTCGACTAATCAACAACAATTTATTGCCGCCGTAAACAATCAGCTTGATAGACAGAATCAATCCGGCCTGTGAGGCTCCGCGCAAGATCAGTGGCTCAGCAAATTCGCGCAAAGCGAGGTACTGTATTAGCTCTGGCTGACGCGCCAAGTAAGTGATCTGCTGTCCGATGTCACGACTGCAATCTAGACCAAAGTGTTGCTCCGCCAAGAGATTGCACCACTCAATACGATAGGCTTCGTCCAATATGGTCACGCCCTCCGGCAGGGCCGAGATGGCTTGCTCCATGTGCTGTAGGGCGGCAACCCTTTGCGCGCGCTCTTTACGATGTCGGCGTATCATTTTATTGAGCCGAGCGAATATTTCTCCCCACAGTCCCGCGCCATCTGGGGCCATGCGCTCATTGAGATCATCCAGCCAATAATCAAGTGCCGCAAGCTGACGCAAGTGAAGAGCCACGTACACCAGTAAAAGCGCGCTCAAAAATAAGCTGGCAAACAGCACGCCCGCAGTCTCCCACAGCAGCCAAGAAATGAGCAGCAGCACAAATGGGTAAAGCAGTGCGCGTCGCCAAAAATTAAACATGGTGTAGCCTTTAAAGTCTTACTGTGCCACGTCGTGACACATAAAGCAGTGAAAAATGAAAAGACCCCGTCTTAACAACTACACGTAGTCTTTGCTTGTGTGATGGCCTGCAACTACGTTCTGGCTACCCTGCCTAGGCACACGAAAACCGATAGCCACTGCCGCGCACAGTCTGAATCAGCCTGTCCGTAGCTGAAGACTCGAGCGCCTGCCGCAAACGACGAATGTGCACATCTACGGTTCGCTCTTCTACGAACACATGATCACCCCAAACCTGATCCAATAACTGTGATCGACTATAAACTCTCTCAGGGTGGGTTATAAAAAAGTGTAACAAACGAAACTCGGTGGGGCCCAGATCAATAATCGCACCATTGGCGCTAACCCGGTGCATCGCTGGAGACAGCTCAAGCCCGCCCGCAGATACGGCCTCATCGCTCATTTGTGGCGCACGACGGCGCAGTACAGAGCGAATGCGTGCCATAAGCTCACGCGGTGAAAATGGCTTCGTGATGTAGTCATCCGCACCAGACTCCAGCCCTAGAATTTTATCGCGTTCGTCAGTGCGGGCAGTCAACATGATGATGGGGATGTTGCGTGTGCGCTGATCAGCACGCAGCTGGCGCGTTAACTCTACCCCGTTGCCACCCGGTAACATCCAGTCGAGCAGGATCAAATCTGGTAGCGCTTGCTTAATGTGCGCCCAAGCCTCAATTGTGTCGTATGCTTTGATTGCACAGTAACCGCATTGCGCTATGTTGAATGCCAGCAACTCTTGAATTGGATGCTCGTCCTCCACCACCAAAATATTCGCGGTCATGCTCTCCCCCTATTTACGTGGCAAACAACTCAATGATCACATGGCAAAACTTTAACAGCGGCATGCCCATCGAGTGGCGCGGACTGGTCGAATTGTAGCAGTCATGACCATTGTTGAGATCAATAAAAATGCTCCCTAAGGAGCATTTTATTAACTGGCGTAAGCGTGCTTACAGCTGCTTGGCGTGCTCGGCCAAATACTTCGCCACGCCCCCAGGGGAGGCATCCATGCCAGGCTTACCTTTGTTCCAACCTGCAGGGCAAACCTCCCCGTGCTCCTCGTGAAATTGCAGCGCATCTACCATACGCAACATCTCATCAATGTCACGACCCAACGGCAAGTCGTTGACCACCTGATGGCGCACCACGCCCGCTCGGTCTATCAGGAACGAGCCTCGCAAGGCCACCCCAGCAGCGTGCTCAACATCGTACGCACGACAAATATCATGCCTGATATCCGCCACCAATGGGTATCGGACCTGGCCAATGCCACCCTTATCAATGGGCGTATTTTTCCAAGCCAAATGAGTAAACTGCGAGTCAATAGAAACGCCGATCACTTCGACATGGCGCTTCTTAAACTCATCCAGTCGATGATCGAAGGCGATTAACTCCGAGGGACATACAAACGTAAAATCTAGTGGGTAAAAAAACACTACACCACACTTACCAGCCAGATACTTGCTTAAATTAAACGCTTCATTTATTTCATTGTTGCCCATCACTGCGGCAGCAGTAAAATCAGGTGCAGACTTGCCCACGAGGACGGCCATGATTACTCCCTATTTGTTGACTAAAATACTGTGGTACTTGATTTTACAACTATCGACACAAATGTCAATTACACCGGGGCGCACAGTATAAAAGCGACGTCACTACTTGGCTAGCCGCTTCAGCAGTTGATCATGTATTCCACCAAAGCCGCCGTTGCTCATAACTAAAATACTATCACCCGGACGAGCAGCAGCAGCAATGGCCGCCACCAATTCACTCAGCACATTCCCTACGGTGACCTTATCTCCTAGTGGGGCAAGAACCGCGCTCGCATCCCAACCAAGATCAAGATCGTAGCAAAATATCTTGTCCGCGCCCTGAAGGCTGCCCGGCAACGCATCCTTCATCACCCCAAGCTTCATGGTGTTGGAGCGTGGCTCCACCACCGCCAAAATACGTGCGTCACCCACCTTCATGCGCAGCCCAAGCACGGTGGTGGCAATCGCTGTGGGGTGGTGCGCAAAATCGTCGTATACCGTGATGCCGTTCACCACGCCGCGCACCTCCATGCGTCGCTTAACATTTTTAAACTCACTCAGCGCCGTCAGACTATGTGCTGCCGACACGCCGACGTGACGGGCCGCAGCAATCGCTGCGAGTGCGTTCAAGCGATTATGCTCACCCATCAACTCCCACCTTAGTTCACCCTGCTCTTCACAACGAAATTTGACTAAATTATCTTTATCTATATCCCAACCATCAACACACGCAAACAGCTCTACTGGTGCCCAGCAACCCCGCTCAACCACGCGCCTCAGTGAGTCATCGAGCCCGTTACTTACCACCAGGCCGTTGCTGGGCACGGTGCGCAACAGATGATGAAACTGCGTTTCAATGGCGGCAAGATCGGCAAAAATATCGGCATGATCAAACTCCAGATTATTAAGAATGACGGTACGCGGATGATAATGAACAAACTTAGAGCGTTTATCAAAGAAAGCGGTGTCGTATTCATCCGCTTCAATAACAAAAAATGGCGCATCAGTTAGGCGTGCGGAGAGCCCGAAGTTCTGCGGAACGCCGCCAATTAAAAATCCTGGGTTTAAGCCTGCGCATTCCAGTATCCATGCCAGCATGGAGGTGGTCGTGGTCTTGCCATGGGTGCCGGCGACCGCCAACACCCACTTGTCATGCAATATATTCTGCGCGAGCCACTGTGGGCCAGAGATGTAGGGTAGGTTGCGATTAAGAATTTCTTCCATGAGCAGATTCCCACGCGACACCACATTACCGACAACGAAAACATCTGGCTGCAGGGTAATTTGCTCTGTACCAAAGCCCTCGATCAACTCTATTCCTTGCGCCTGAAGTTGTGTGCTCATCGGCGGGTACACGTTGGCATCACAGCCAGTAACACGATAGCCCGCTTGCTTTGCTAGCACCGCAATGCCGCCCATGAAGGTACCGCAAAT
>DKNB01000092.1:32895-37570 GCA_002470125.1 Gallionellales bacterium UBA7399
TTGTCTACCTTGGCCGTCGCAAAATACTGCGACTGCGGATGTGAAAAGTAAAATCCACTCACGGCGGCGGTGGGCAGCATGGCGAAGCTTTCGGTCAGCGTGATGCCGGCTCTGTTTGGCACATCCAACAGCTCAAACAGGGCGCGCTTCTCAGTGTGATCAGGACAGGCCGGGTAGCCCGGGGCGGGTCGAATGCCGCGATATTTTTCATCAATGAGATCCTCGGTGCTGGCCTGCTCGTCAGCGGCATAGCCCCAAAATTCACGTCGAACACGTGCGTGCAACAACTCAGCAAACGCCTCCACTAGGCGATCAGCCAACGCCTTCAGTAGAATGCTGTTGTAGTCGTCGTGCTTGCTCTCAAATTCTGCCACGCGCTTTTCGATGCCGACGCCCGTGGTAACCGCAAACGCTCCAATATAATCAAGCACGCCACTTTCCTTGGGTGCGATAAAGTCGCCAAGGCTGAGGTTGGCCTTGTCTGCTGGCTTGACCATTTGTTGACGAAGGTTGTGCCAGGTCATGGCCACCTCATTGCGTGATTCGTCCGTATAAATTTCAATATCCTCGCCGTTCACGCTATTCGCCGGGAACAGACCAAACACCGCATTTGCCTGTAGCCACCGCTCTTCCACGATACGCTTAAGCATGTCTTGTGCGTCGTGAAACAGGTTGCGTGCCGCCTCGCCAATCACCTCATCATTAAGAATTTTGGGGTATCGCCCAGAGAGCTCCCAGGTCTGAAAGAATGGTGTCCAATCAATGTAACCACTGATCTCTTCCAACGAATAGTCGCTCAGCGCCTGTATCCCCATAAAGTTGGGCTTGGGTGGCGCATAGCTTGCCCAGTCTGTTTTTAAATTGTGCGTGCGTGCATTTACCAACGTATGGCGCGCACCTTGATTTTTTTTATCGGCATGCAGCGCGCGCGTCTTGGCGCAGTCTGACTTTATGTTGGCCACATAACTGTCGCGCAAGGTGTCGCTCAGCAGGCTATTACACACGCCCACCGCGCGTGACGCGTCCGTCACATAAACCGTGGCGCCACTACTGTAGTTAGGCTCTATTTTAACGGCGGTGTGCACGCGTGACGTGGTCGCGCCACCAATCAGCAGTGGGATCGCGAAGCCCTGACGCTGCATTTCCTTGGCCACATAGGCCATCTCCTCCAACGAGGGCGTAATCAATCCAGACAGCCCAATCATGTCAGCATTGTGTTCGCGTGCAGCATCTAAGATTTTCTGACATGGCACCATTACCCCCATGTTGATAACCTCAAAGTTATTGCACTGCAGCACCACCGTAACGATGTTCTTGCCAATATCGTGCACGTCACCCTTGACCGTGGCAATGACGATCTTGCCCTTGGGCTTGTTGTCGCCCGAGCGCGCCTTCTCTGCTTCTATATAGGGCACCAGATGCGCCACTGCCTGCTTCATCACCCGCGCAGACTTCACCACCTGCGGCAAAAACATCTTTCCCGCTCCAAACAAATCACCCACCACATTCATGCCGGTCATCAGCGCACCTTCTATGACCTCGACCGGGTAATTCGCCTGCAGTCTCGCCTCCTCAGTGTCTTCCACAACATAGGTGTTGATGCCCCGCACCAAGGCATGAGTGAGCCGCTCCTGCACCGTACCCTGTCGCCAAGCAAGATCCTCCACCTGAACTCGGGCGCCGCCCGTCACATTCTCTGCCATGGTAACCAGTCGCTCACCCGCATCGGGGCGGCGGTTAAGCACCACATCCTCCACCGCCTCACGCAAGTCGATCGGAATCTCGTCGTACACACCAAGTTGGCCGGCATTTACAATGCCCATGTTCATGCCCGCCTGCACCGCCCGATAAAGGAACACCGTGTGGATCGCCTCGCGCATCGCATCATTGCCACGGAACGAAAATGACACATTGGACACGCCGCCACTAACCTTCGCGTGCGGCAAGTTCTTTCGAATCCAGCGCACAGCCTCAATAAAGTCCACCGCGTAGTTGTTGTGCTCCTCTATGCCGGTGGCAATTGCAAAAATGTTTGGATCAAAAATAATGTCTTCTGGCGGGAAGCCAACCTTGTTTACCAGAATGTCGTAGCTGCGCTGACAAATTTCTATTTTTCGCTGTTGTGTGTCGGCCTGACCTTTCTCATCAAACGCCATAACCACCGCTGCCGCCCCGTAACGACGCACCAGCGTGGCATATTTAATAAATTCGGCCTCNNTGGCACGCGCGAAATATCTGGCTCCGATGCAATCAGGTTGATGTACGTTGTCATGGCAAGTGGCGAATCCAACATCGCCTCGTCCATGTTGATGTCAATTATTTGTGCGCCACTTTCAACCTGTTGCCGAGCCACGTTGACAGCCGCTGTGTAGTCGCCGGACAGAATAAGTCGTGCAAACGCCTTGGATCCGGTGACGTTGGTGCGCTCTCCAACGTTCACAAACAAAGAATCGTCGCCGATATTGAACGGCTCCAATCCGGATAGCCTGCACTTTTTTTCAAGAACCGGGATACGGCGTGGGGGCATTCCACTTAGGGCCTGTGCGATTGCTCTGATGTGTGCCGGTGTGGTGCCGCAGCAGCCGCCCGCGATATTGATAAAGCCGCTGCTAGCAAACTCCTTAACCAGCCTGGCGGTGTGTTCCGGCGACTCATCGTAGCCGGTCTCCGACAATGGATTGGGCAGCCCGGCATTGGGGTGTGCGCTTAGGTAAGTGGTGGCAACACGTGAGAGCTCCTCAACATAGGGACGCATCAGCTCTGCCCCCAGCGCGCAGTTCAGCCCTATCGACAATGGCCTTGTGTGCGACAGCGAGTTCCAAAACGCCTCGGTCGTTTGGCCCGACAGGGTTCGTCCAGACGCGTCCGTGATGGTGCCGGAGATCATGATCGGCACACGCACGTTGTGTCGATCAAAGTATTGCTCGATAGCGAACAGGGCCGCCTTGGCATTTAAGGTATCAAAGATGGTTTCCACCATCAGCAGGTCTGCGCCACCGTCCAGCAATCCACGTATGGCCTCGGTGTAGCCCTCCACCAGCTGATCAAAGTTTATGTTCCGGAAACCTGGATCGTTCACGTCCGGAGAGATGGACGCGGTGCGTGTCGTGGGGCCCAGCACGCCCGCCACGAAGCGTGGCTTGTTGGGTACCTTATCTTGGTATTCGTCACACACCTCACGCGCCAGCCTTGCCCCGGCCACGTTTAGCTCATACACCAGATGCTCCATCTGGTAGTCCGCCATTGACACAGCGTTAGCGTTAAAGGTGTTGGTCTCAAGAATGTCTGCCCCGGCCTCTAGGTACTCCGCATGAATACCACGAATAATGTGTGGTTGCGTCAACAACAATAGGTCGTTGTTACCCTTAAGGTCGAGTGGATGATCGGCGAAGCTTTGACGGGGATGGGTGCTGTTATCGTTATGCGCAATCACACCACGGTAGTGGTCTTCAGTCAGCTTGTACTGCTGAATCATCGTCCCCATTGCGCCATCCAAGATAAGGATGCGCTGTTCTAACAGGCGTTCAATAGGATGCACGGGGTGGCTCATGGTGTAGGATTCAAGAATGAGCGCAGATTTTATCATGGCTCGTAGCAGACAAATTTCTTAGTCGTCGATTGGCTAATAGAGTGATCCTTATCAAGGCAATCTCTTTGTTAGCTTCGACAAGGTTCCCTTCCAGCTGTCTGACAAGGCTGGGCACTCAGCCAGGGCCTGTGCCGCTGCGCGCATCTCGTTGCGATGCAGCATCGCATTGTTTGCGGCTGTAATCGTCCATTCTGGATAGGGGCGATCCACCAACTTCAATGTCATTCCAGCCTCAACGCTTCCTTCATGTAAAACACGAAAATACCAGCCCGTCTTGCCCGTGTGCACCACCCGCGCCACCAGGTCCCGCACCCCCCACCAACGAGACAACTTCCCGCATGGCTGACGAGGCTGAGAAATTTGAACCAGGGCGCCCCCGACCTCAAAAATATCACCAACGCAGGCCTCTGTTTCTGTCATCCCCTGTACCGTGAAATTTTCTCCGAACGCGCCATTGAGCAACTCTGAAAAGCCCAAGTCTGAACGCCAAAAAGCGTAATGCTCGAAGGGGTAGGCGTTGATTGCCTTGTCGAGCCCACCGTGAGCACGAAGGTCGGCCTGCCCGTCCCCCGTCAGGTTGGTCTTTCCCGCCCAAACCGACCCCACGACAACCTCCTTACAGAAGCCGGTCGTCCATTCTCGTGTGGCGGCATTTTGGGCATCAGAAATTTCCAGCGTTTTGGGCAGTCCTACCTGAATAGATAAAAGTTTCATGCTTGCGCTCTTCACTGAGTGACGCCTTCCATGTGGTCCAACAAATCAGCATTTTAATTATAACAATGTGGGATTACGTCAGCCACGTTATCGCCATGGCAAGCACGGCAAGCGCCATCACACCCGTCGCAAGCCAGCCAACTAACAGCAGGCGCGGAGCGCCCACAAACTGACCCATGATGCTCGGCCTTGCTACCATTCGCATGATCACCACCATGAGCGGCACCGCAATAACACCATTAATGACCGCACTCCAAAATAGTGCCCTGACCGGGTCAATCGGTGTGAAGTTGAGGGCCACACCCAAAAGTGTCGCAACAATCAGGATCGCATAAAAGCCTCGCGCCTCTAGCGGCTTGCGACCCAATCCAA
>DKNB01000049.1 GCA_002470125.1 Gallionellales bacterium UBA7399
CCAGCGCAGGGGGCGGGGGTTGCAAGTTCGTCCACAGGGAGTTAGGAATGAATATTCACGCGGTACGTCGATGGCACGGTCTTGTTGGAGTGGGTGCGGTGGTGTTTCTGCTCTATCTTCTGCTTTCCGGGTTAATTATTAATCACGGGGATGCGCTTAAGCTGGACCAGAAAGAGGTGAGCTCGCCTTGGTTGATGCGTTGGTATGGGATGCATGTTGCTAACCCGACCCAGGGATATCGGATGGGGGGTAGTTACTTTGTCTGGGATGAGAATAGATGGGTATTGGGCGATAGGTTGCTGTCCGGTAATTCTGGACAGCCGGTCGGAGCAATCGAGATAGGGGGGCGCAATTATGTAGCTACCGCGACGGCCCTGTATGTATATCAGCCAGATGGACGCCTTATCAACAAAATTGAGGGTCGTTCGTTGCCTGCTAATCCCATATTGGCGCTGGGTAGGCTGGGTAATAATATTGCCATGCAGACACCGTCCGCCGTATTTGTTAGTGCAAATGGCCAAGTTTGGATTAGGGCAGCCACCCCCACTGGGACGATCTTGGCCTCTTTGCAGGAGCTGCCTGCTGAGGTCGAGCATCGTTCTGCTGATATTCTTGCGCCAAGCATATCGCTGCAGCGTATTTTTTTGGACATACATAGTGGTCGAATATTTGGACGCTATGCTTTTTTGTTGGTGGACCTTGTGTCCCTTGTATTGCTTATTTTGGGTGTAAGTGGATTTTGGCTTTACTGGAAGTTAAGGTAATAATAGATTATTTTAACAGATTTTAATGGTATTTAGCCACAAGTATTGTTAGCAATGGCAGCTATAGTCATTGAGTGTGAGCGGGAGTTTCGTTTTTGAAAAATGTGGCCATCTCTTCTGGGGTGGGAAATAAATTGCGGTAAATGGCATACATTGAACCTGTAATTATCGGCAGAAGGATCAGCCAGCCCAGCATCATGGGCATCGAGGCGATTGCCACAAATGGCAGCATCATTACGCCATAGAGCAACAGGGGCAGCATGTTGCGCAGACAGGCTTTTAAGCTCACCTTCATCGCACTCACGGGCGACAGTTTGTTGAAAACGATTAGCATGGGGGCAAACTGTGTCGCCATGAGCAGCGTGTAGAACAGTGCCCCACCCAGTACCAGCGCAATGGTCGCATTCTCGGCAGCTTGCATCAGTATCGCTGGGTTGTCCACGGGCTTGCCGCTCATTAAAATGCTTACTAGGGTGTCGCCACCGGCGAGCATCATGACACCCAGTATTAACATGTTACCAACTAGGCTAATGCCACCTAATGTGATTAGTTGTGTGGTGCTGTTGTGGAACCCAGCGAACAGGTGCGACAGCTTAAGCTCCTCGTCATTTTCTAATGCGTGACAACCAAGCATGTAGCCTGTAAGCAGAACTGGGAATAGCAATGTAACCAAGGCATCGCCAATGATCGGGACGGCATAAGTGGCCACTGATCCGACTACGCCGATAGATACCATGGTTATCCACAGTACCGGACTTTTTTTGAATAGCCAGTATCCTTGCTTGATCCATAGCCAGCCGCTTGCGGCGTTTACGTGTTGCGCTTCCATTTTATCCTCGCTATAACCAAACAATATTGCCGCACATATGAATGTGCTGTTGTAAGATATGTTTAAATTTATTCGGATCGTGCGCGTGCACCAGTTCGCTATTCCGAGGCAGATGCATATCGTGTAGGCGCGACAACCAAAAGCGTAGTGCCGCCACCCGCAGGGCAGTTGACCAAGCATCGCGCTCCTCCTCTTTTAACGGACGCACTGCGTGATAGGCTTGTAGCAAGGCCTGGGTGCGCGCCTTGTCTAGGGTGTGATCTGCGCTCACGCACCAGTCGTTTACGGTGATAGCCAAGTCATACAAAAGGCAGTCATTGCAGGCGAAATAGAAGTCGATCAAACCGCCTATTTTGGCACCATCAAACAATACGTTATCGCGAAATAGGTCGGCGTGAATTACGCCTTGAGGCAGGGCGGAAAGCGTGTGCTTTTGATGAAACTTAATTTCGCTACTCAAGAGCAGCGTATCTTGCGGGGACAAAAATGGAGTCGTTTGCTGTGCGGTGTGCAAGCGCCAGGCTGAGCCACGCGCGTTTGGCATGGTTTCTGTGAAGTCCTGTGTGGCATTATGTAGTTGGCCTAACACCCTTCCGATAGCGGAGCAGTGTGTCGTACCTGGCTGCGTTAAAGATTTTCCTGGCAGGCGACTGACGATGCAGGCTGGCTTGCCGTTGAGTTCGCTGATAAATTGAGCGCTATTGTTGAGCATTGGGCTCGGGCAGGGGACATTGTGGCGTGACAAATGGGACATCAGGTTGACGTAAAACGGTAGCTCGCGGGCGGCGAGCTTTTCGAATAGGGTCAGCACGAAGCGACCGACACTTGTGGTTACAAAGTAGTTGGTGTTCTCAATGCCCGAGGTGATGCCTTGTAGCTCTAGTGGCTGACCCAGAGAATAATTTTTTAGCCAGGTTGCGAGGTCTGATTCGGTGACACGGGTAAAGACTGCCATATTTCTCGGCTCGTATTAGAATTTTCGAATAACCCAGCGCGGTGAACGAAAGCTTGGATCAATATTTTGGGAGTACGAGAATCTACCATCACTAAGATCGTCAACCAAGTAGTGCGGAGCCCCGGTCTTTGGTGTAATTTTAATCATGTACAGCCTCCCCCCGACACGATACTCCTCTACGGTTTGCTCAGACTGCTGGGTGATGGTGATTTCTTGTCTAGGGTCAGCATCCTGCGTGTGGGCATCGGATGACAACTGGGGGAGTGATGACGGTAATAAATCAGCACGATCGACATTGGCTTCTAGGAGGGGGGGTGGAGGCGGCAAAGGGTGTAGGCCTGGCAGTTGTGGTTGGGCGGCAATGGCTACGCTGAGTGGGCCGCTTAAGAATAAGCTGGCAATCAGGCATATCATGTTCAACTGGTTGTTTTTCATACGCACATTTTAGTCGATAAGTGAGAAAAAAGCTGTCGAAAAGCACCCCCCCATT
>DKNB01000036.1 GCA_002470125.1 Gallionellales bacterium UBA7399
GGTTGGTTTGGTTTTAATGTGATGTCAGCACAGGAGGTGGGCAAGATCAGCGGGCTGGTCGCGGTGAATTCCTTGATGGCAATGGTGGGCGGCACGCTGGCCGCACTTGTTGCGGGTAAGAATGACCCAGGCTTTGTGCACAACGGTCCACTGGCTGGCCTGGTGGCGATATGTGCGGGTTCGGACGTAATGCACCCACTCGGCGCACTGATAACGGGTGGCATTGCGGGCGCTCTGTTTGTGTGGACGTTCCTCTTGACACAAAACAAGTGGAAGATAGACGACGTGCTCGGCGTCTGGCCATTGCATGGGCTGTGCGGCGCGTGGGGCGGGGTAGCAGTGGGTATTTTTGGGGCAAAGGCGCTCGGTGGAATAGGCGGGGTTAGCCTGTCGGCGCAAGTAATTGGAACACTGCTCGGTATTGGTATTGCATTTTGCGGCGGGTATATAATCTACGCCGTCTTAAGCAAGACCGTTGGCATCCGGCTGAGTGCCGAGGAAGAGTTCAACGGCTCAGATTTGAGCGTGCACAATATTAATTCAATAGCGGGACGCGAGTAGGGCTGCAGGTGCGTAAGTCACGCAGGCCATTTGGCTGGCCTGCAGGATTACCGTTTACTTACTTTTAATTAACGTCCCCACCCCTTCGTCCGTCATAATTTCTAGCAGCAGTGCGTGCTCCACGCGACCATCAATGATGTGAACCGATTTTACCCCACCGCGTGCTGCATCCAAGGCAGAGCTGATCTTGGGTAGCATGCCACCAGAGAGTGTGCCGTCCGCCACCAGTGCGTCAATCTGCTTGGGTGTGAGCCCGGTGAGTAGCTTGCCGTTCTTGTCGAGTACGCCTGGTGTGTTGGTCAGCAAAACCAGCTTCTCTGCCTTGAGCACCTCCGCCAGCTTGCCCGCCACCACATCTGCGTTAATATTGAGTGTCTCGCCATTAGACCCCACGGCAATCGGTGCGATAACCGGAATAAAGTCGCCAGAGTCGAGGAAGGTGATGACGGAGGGGTCGATCGAGTCGATTTCTCCCACCAGCCCAATATCCAGCATTTTGCTCGGCTCGTCGTGGCTCTTGAGTAGCATTTTATGTGCGCGAATGAACGAGGAGTCTTGGCCTGTCAACCCGACCGCCTTCCCGCCGCATTGGTTGATCAGGTTGACGATGTCCTTGTTGACCTTGCCTAGCGCCATCTCGACCGCATCCATGGTTTCCTCGTCAGTGACGCGCATACCCTGGATAAATATCTCTTTTTTTCCAATGCGTTGTAGTAGACTGTTAATTTGAGGTCCACCGCCATGAACGATGACCGGATTCATGCCGACCAACTTAAGTAGCACCACGTCGCGTGCAAAACCTTGCTGCAGCAGAGGGTCGGTCATAGCGTTTCCGCCATATTTTACGACAATGGTTTTTCCGAAAAATCGCTGAATGTAGGGCAGCGCCTCAGACAGGGTTTGAGCTTTTTGTTCGGCGGTGGAGGGGGTGGGTGACATTGTTTTCTTTCGCTAAATTGGCGCGCATTCTACCTCATAATGCAACCGCCATTGAAGAACAAAGTAAACCAAACGTAATGGACGCTCGCTGCTGGGTGCTAGCGGTGCTCATGCTCACCGTGGCTACCGGTAAGTGACTTGACCTCGGCGTTCACGCTGACCGTCTCCTTGCTCTTGTCGGTAAACTCAATGCTGATTGAAAGTGGCACGCTGTCCCCAGCCTTGAGCTGGTTTTTAATGCTGATCAACATGACGTGGTTTCCACCAGACCCTAGCTTGACGGTCTGCCCGGCGGGCAGAGGCAGGAACTCAAGGGCACGCATTTTCATCATGCCGTTAACATGCGTCATGCTGTGAATTTCTACTGAGTCTGCAATCGAGCTGGCAATCCTTACCACTCGCCCCTCTTTTTTGCTGGTGATGGAGAGCTGTACGGTGGCATTCTCTTGCCCTGGCGCCGTGGCACGTGCCGACGCATCATTGACGACGATACCCCCCGCATCAGCGTGGATTGTAAAGAAGAGTAGGGCTAGGGCAAAGAGACGACGCATTTGTTTTCCTCAAAGATGATTACAGTAAGATACATGAATCGTGTGCCAAGAGGCAAGCGCGTCGTATAGGGGGCCGCCTACCTCAGTCGAATAGATGGTCTAGCTTGATTTGTTGTGCGCCTTGCATGGGTCACGAAGCCACCCATCCGCTATCCCATCCGGGCCCACGCGACTATAATTACACATTTGGTTAGCGATCTTGATATGAAGCTTATATTTACCCTGTTGGTCACTTTTCTATTACCCATGCCCGTTAAGGCGCAACCCGTCAGCTTGCCGATTGCCCCAGTACTGGCGGCCCAGTCGTACGTACTTTTTGATTTTACTAGCAACCAAGTGCTGGTCACGCATAACGGCAACAAGCACATTGAGCCGGCGTCCCTCACCAAGCTTATGACGGCCTACCTGACCTTTAAGTCTCTCAAGGAAAATACGCTATCCATGGACAAGGCGGTCTTCCCATCAGAGGCAGCCCTTCATGCACAGGGCGTGGAGTCACGCATGTTTCTTGACAAGAGCAAATCGGTAACGATTTCAGAGCTACTACATGGCCTGATCGTGCAGTCCGGGAACGACGCGGCACGGGTGCTGGCGATCACGATAGCCGGTAGTGAGGAGAGCTTCGCCACATTGATGAACCAGGAGGCGGCCCTGTTGGGTATGAAGGACACACACTTTGTTAATGCCACTGGGCTGCCCAACCCACAGCATTACTCTAGTGCGTACGATATCGCACTACTTGCTTCTGCCATCATACGTAACTTTCCGGAACACTACCCAATCTACAGCTTGCGTGAATATCGATACAACAACATTAACCAAGCCAACCGAAACCGCCTGCTATGGATGGATCATTATGTGGATGGCATGAAGACAGGCCACACGGATAGCGCAGGATTCTGCTTGGTGGCATCAGCCAAACGCAACCAAAGACGAATTATATCGGTGGTGATGGGTGCCGAATCCGACACCTTGCGAGCCACCCAAAGTCAGAAATTGCTTAACTTTGGTTTCCAAAATTTTGAGGCAGTGCGCCTGTATCAGAAGAACGAAGAGGTCGCCAGCCTGACCCTATGGAAGGGCTCTGAGAGCAAGGTCAGGACTGGGTTTAAGAGCGACCTGTATTTGTCCATTCCGACGGGGCAGTTAGCGCAACTAAAGATTGCCATGGAAACGCAGCCCCCTCTGATTGCGCCAATTGCCGGTGGACAAAAGGTTGGATCGATCAAGATTTCTCTGGGCGACAAACCCTATGCAGAGTACCCTTTGGCGGCGCTGGATCCAGTACCCATGGCGAATGTGTTGTCGCGTGGCTGGGATACCATTCACCTGCTGCTTAAGTACAGAATGTTCTTCTAATAAGGCGAGCCATGACAGTCTACCTAAACGGGAAATTTATGCCCATTGAAGAAGCTTATATCCCCGTTCTGGATAGAGGCTTTATTTTTGGCGATGGGGTGTATGAAGTTATCCCAGTGTATTCGCGCTGCGTTTTTCGTTTGGCGGAGCACCTCAAGCGCTTGCAACACAGCTTGGATGGGATACGCCTTAAAAATCCGCACAGCGACCACGAGTGGGCTCAGCGTATCGCCGAATTAATTGAGCGCAACGCAGAGGAGGATCAGTACCTGTACCTGCACATTACACGTGGAGTTGCAAAGCGTGACCACGCCTTCCCGGGTCCTGCGGTTCAACCAACCGTGTTCATGATGAGTAACCCGTTGCTAACCCCATCAAACACCTTGCTCGAAAGCGGAGTGGGGGCGGTGAGTGCGGTGGACAATCGGTGGCTGCGTTGCGACATCAAGGCGATTGCGCTGCTACCTAACGTGCTGTTGCGTCAGATGGCGATAGACCATGGCTGCGCCGAAACCATCCTGATTCGAGACGATGCGTTCATGACCGAGGGCGCTGCCAGCAACATCTTCGTGGTCAAGAACGGGGTGTTGCTCGCCCCGCCTAAGGACCATTTGATGCTGCCCGGAATCACCTATGACGTTGTCCTTGAGATTGCTGCTACTCAAGGCATTCCATGCGAGGTCAGGAGGATTGCCAAAGGCGAAATATTTACTGCGGATGAGCTGTTGCTCACATCTTCCACCAAGGAGGTTCTAGCGATTACCACCTTGGACAACAAACCAGTAGGTGAAGGTCTGCCCGGGAACATGTTTGCTAGGCTGTACAAGCACTACCAGGACTACAAGCGTGACGTAATGCGCAAGGCGTAGGGGTGAATTGCAGTGATATTTAAATCTGAAATAAAGTTCTCGGCCAAGGCGGAGATAAGAAGCTACAGCTTGAGCACGTAAATCATGGCAGCTACTGACAGTCTTATCGAATACCCATGCGATTTCCCAGTGAAGGTGATGGGACTATTGCAGAAAGGGTTTACGGAGGCGGTAACGGAGGTGGTCATGCGCCACGACCAAACCTTTGACATTGCCACCATAGAGGTACGTCCTAGCAGCGGGGCACGCTACGTCAGTCTGACCTGTATCGTGCGCGCTAAGTCACGTGAGCAACTCGACGCGCTGTACCAGGAGCTCTGCGATCACTCACAGGTGGTCATGGTGCTCTGATTAAATGATGCCACAGGTTAAGCATTTGGGTCTGGTCGAGTACGAGCACACTTGGCAGGCCATGAGAGAATTTACTGATGCGCGCAATGCAGATACGCGTGATGAAATTTGGTTGTTGCAGCACCCTCCGGTGTACACCCAAGGCCTGTCAGGAAATTCTCGACACTTGCTGTGTGCAAATGACATACCGGTAATCAAGACGGATCGAGGTGGTCAGATTACCTATCACGGCCCAGGCCAGATAGTTGTCTACCTGATGTTGGATCTACGGCATTGGGAGTTGAACGTGAGGGGGCTGGTGCGACTCATGGAGCGTTCAGTGATAGATTTGCTCGCGTCATTTGGTGTGACCGCGCAAGGGCGAGAGGATGCGCCAGGCGTGTATGTTGGGGATGCAAAAATTGCTGCACTGGGATTAAAGATACGACGTGGGTGCTGCTACCATGGCCTGGCACTTAACGTAAATATGGATCTCGCGCCGTTTGCCTCCATTAACCCGTGTGGCTTTGCTGGACTTAAAGTTACTCAAACACGAGATTTGGGTATCTCTGCACCGCAGGCCGAGCTGGAGTCCAAGCTTTTACAAAATTTTATGCAGCTGTTGCAGCAGTCCAGATTAGGTAAGTCCGCTTAGCGATGTACGCAAGCTTCAGCAATCAAGGAGAAGAGCCACTATGGCGATCGTAGAAAAACAAACAGGCGCGGCCAAGACAGCACGCAACCCAATTAAGATTGTTCAGTTGGACGAACGACTGCGTAAGCCCGAGTGGATACGCGTTAAGTCTGGAAGCGGGCAGGGCTACCATGATGTCAAACGCCTATTACGTGAACATAAGTTGCACACGGTGTGCGAGGAGGCGTCGTGCCCAAATATTGGAGAGTGCTTTAGCAAGGGCACGGCAACGTTTATGATCTTGGGTGATCTTTGTACTAGGCGCTGCCCGTTTTGTGATGTGGGACATGGCAAACCACTGCCACCCGACGCCAATGAGCCGGCACATCTAGCGCAATCGATTGCCACACTTAAGCTTAAGTATGTGGTTATTACCAGCGTGGATCGAGATGACTTAAGGGACGGGGGTGCTCAGCATTTTGTGGACTGCCTAACGGCTATTCGCGCGACCTCACCCCATACCAAACTAGAGATACTGGTGCCAGATTTTAGAGGTCGCCTAGATGTTGCCTTGGATACGCTGACGAAGAGCCTGCCTGACGTGCTAAACCACAACATGGAGACCGTGCCGCGCCTCTACAAGTTGGCGCGTCCCGGTGCGGATTATCATCACTCGCTCAAGCTATTAAAGGATTTCAAAGCGCGCTTTCCGGGGGTGATGACCAAGTCCGGGTTGATGCTGGGTTTAGGCGAAACGGACGACGAGGTGCTGGAGGTGATGCGTGACATGCGCGCACACGATGTGCAAATGCTCACCCTGGGGCAGTACCTTCAGCCATCCGACAGCCACCTACCGGTGCTGCGCTACGTCCACCCGGATATATTCAAAAGGTTTGAGGAAGCCGCGCTAGGTATGGGATTTTCGCATGCCGCTTGCGGTCCGATGGTGCGAAGCAGCTACCACGCTGATGAGCAGGCACACCAGGCAGGCGCCATGTAGTCTGGATAGACGTGGTTGCGTAGAGCATGAGCACAAACTAAAAGACCAGCATCTCTGCTGGTCTTTTAGTTTGTTACTTGAGTAGACTTACATACTCTGTTGCCCAGTATTACCTGGCAAAGTATCCTTGACCTACGCCGTACTTGTATTGGTTGTAAGTCGTGCCTGATGGTGCATTGGTTCCAATGGCCATCCAAGTGTTGTTAGACTCAACCTTTTTGTTAGGTGTGTTCTGACCAACCCAGAAAGGCTTAGCTACGCCCTTAGCTTGTGGGTGTCCGTGCTCTGCATCGCCCACGCTTGGAAGATCCTGTGCCATGTTGTAAGGAAGGCGAACACCCTTAGCATCAACCTGTACATTTTGTGTTTGACCACCAACTGTAGCCTTACCAAAGTAGTTGGTAGGTGCAGCATGTGAGTCACCACTGTCGTGGCCATGTGAGTCGGCATACACCAACGCACTGCCCAGCGCAAAGCAGGAAACGATAGCAAGATTCATAACAGCTTTTTTCATTGTTAAGCTCCTTTAAAAATAAAATCTGACGATCTAAGTAGTTAGGGTAGGAGTGAAGTACAACTCACGCCCACTTAATTTTTGTAGCCACTACACTTGGTATGCAAATATCTAACATGAACAATGAATTACTAAGTCAGCTTACTCGTATCACTAAGTAACGCTAGCTTAGTTGAGCCACAGAAAAAAACATACGTATAAAGCTTTCTTCTGATGAATCCATGCCCGATGCTTCGTTATATGCGCAAGCGCACAACATATTTCCCCATCGTAATGCCGTATCCGCCCAGCCCTAATCTTGCAAACTGTTGAGATACCAACGCATGATAGGACGAGCGCCATGAAAAGTAAATAAGCAAATCGTCTAATCCTGTTGAAGTTCTGCTAATTTATAAAATAAGTGATTATATTCATATAGAAAGGATTATATTTTGGGGGTGGACCCCAACGAGTTGGTTGGTTGTTGTTTTTGAGCAATTTTGTTTGCTGAGTTGGCAAAATGTCACCCAAAATTTATTATAATAATAAATTAAATCAATTGGTTGTTATGAATATATTGGGCAGGACTGGCGCTGAGACAAAACGAATT
>DKNB01000050.1 GCA_002470125.1 Gallionellales bacterium UBA7399
AAATTATTTTTTATGGGTATGTGGGGCGTAGGTATCCATCTTCTTGTGAGCGAACAACGCGTGCCACTATACGTAAGTCGGCACCAATGTTTCGCACGTCCTGCCATTGTAGCTTTATATTTTGACTGAGCATGATAAGTTCGCCCAGTTTTGCCACCCCGCGTGCTAGGTCACCCAGTAACTGTGGGGACACATATAATATCAACTCATTCACCAGCCCAGCTCGAAGAAGCGCGCCATTTAAAGTGCTGCCAGCCTCTGTTAGAACTTCATTGCAGCCAATGTCGGCTAGGCTACGTAGCATTTTGGTTAGATCTACCTGGCCGGCTGCGTCTGGCAATATGATTACGCGCGCCCCTAGCTTTTTGAGTGCTTCGGTTTTGACGGTATCTTGAACAGCGGTGTAAATTACCACGTTGCCATTACGTAGAATATTTGCCGTGAGTGGCAACTTTAGTTGACTATCCAGTATTACGCGTAATGGTTGGCGCACCACCCCTGTTTTTTGTGTGTCGAATGTGGGGCCACATTTTGTTAACTGTGGTTCACGCACGGTCAGCCGTGGATTGTCAGCTAAAATCGTGTCAATACCAGTAAGTATTGCACAGGAGCGTCCACGCCAATACTGTACGTCCTGCCGTGCTTCGACGCCGGTAATCCATTGGCTTACACCATTATGTAATGCCGTACGCCCATCCAAGCTCATAGCAATTTTGCTACGCAGCCATGGCAGACCGTGCGTCATGCGTGAAAAAAATCCAATATTTAGCTCACGTGCCGCAACCTCCATGAGACCGCACTCGACTTCAATACCTGCGGTACGTAGCCTTTGTATGCCCTTCCCGGCTACGCGTGGGTTGGGATCTTGTGCTGCCGCTACAACACGCGCTACATTTGCAGTAATTAGCGCATCAACACAGGGAGGGGTGCTGCCCTGATGACTACATGGCTCTAGTGTGATGTAAGCGGTTGCGCCGTGCGCTGCTTCGCCAGCTGAACGCAATGCATATATTTCCGCATGAGCTTGGCCAGCATATTGGTGCCAACCCTCCCCAACAATTTTGTTATTACGCACCAGTAGACAGCCGACCCGTGGGTTGGGGCTGGTAGTTTGTAATCCACGCTCCGCCAAGTGCAGTGCGCCAGCCATCCATAGATCGTCCTGAGCTGACAACATCCTCAACCTGCCCGCGATTTGCGATTTATCGGTGTTTTGCGTACCGCTTCGATTGCATCAGAAAAATCTCTTACATCCTGAAAGCTTTTGTACACTGAAGCGAAGCGAATGTAGGCCACCTTATCCAAGCTCAGCAGCTCTTTCATTACCATCTCCCCAATTTGGCGAGAATCAATCTCTCGCTCACCCAGGGCAAATACTCTTTGTATAGTACGATCTATAGCTTTGTCGACCAATTCTGTTGGGACTGGTCGTTTGTGCAAGGCCCGACTAAAGCTGGTGTTTAGTTTTTCTTTATCAAACTGAGTGCGCATACCATTTTGTTTGACCACCTGCGGCATACGCAGCTCGACCGTTTCATAAGTGGTGAAGCGTTTTTCGCAAGACAAGCAACGACGACGACGACGTATGCTTGTTCCTTCTTCGCTTTCACGGGTATCGGCTACCTGAGTGTCGGGACCTTTGCAGAATGGACACTTCATAGAAGCCAGTCTTTTCTTAACGCGCTAAGCATATACTGGGAATTGCTTGCATAGCTGCTTCACGTCAGTGGCAACACGATTGATCGTTGTTTCGTCATTTGGTGCGTCTAGCAAGTCTGCAATCAAGTGTGAAAGTTTTTCGGCTTCTAGTTCAGTAAAGCCGCGAGTGGTTATTGCCGAGCTACCAATTCTAATGCCACTGGTAATGAAGGGCTTCTGTGGGTCATTAGGGATAGCATTTTTATTTACTGTGATGTGAGCGCGCCCGAGCGCCGCCTCAGCATCTTTGCCTGTGATGTTTCTGGTCTGCAGGTCTACCAAAAACATATGGCAGTCAGTACGTCCAGATACAATACGCAATCCGCGTTTTTGTAAGACCTTGGCCATCACACGGGCATTGTCAATTACTTGTAATTGACATTTTTTAAACTCCTCGCCCATTGCCTCTTTAAACGCTACGGCTTTGGCGGCAATTACATGCATGAGGGGACCGCCTTGAATACATGGAAAAATAGCGGAATTGAGCACTTTTTCAAATTCCGCCTTGGCCAGAATGATGCCACCACGTGGGCCACGTAACGTTTTGTGAGTGGTACTGGTGACGAAATCTGCAATACCCACTGGGTTGGGGTAGCAACCAGCCGCCACCAATCCGGCATAATGAGCCATATCTACAAATAAATAGGCACCCACGCTATCGGCGATGATGCGGAAACGATCCCAGTCAATCACTAACGCATAAGCAGACGCTCCAGCAACAATCATTTTTGGCTTGTGTTCTTGGGCCAGCCTGTTTACAGCATCGTAGTCGATCTCTTCTTTTTCGTTGAGGCCGTACGTGACGGCGTGGTAAAGTTTCCCGCTAAGGTTTACAGAGGCGCCGTGGGTCAGGTGGCCACCATGAGCCAGTGACATGCCAAGGATGGTGTCGCCAGGCTTAAGTACGGACATATACACAGCCTGATTTGCTTGTGAGCCAGAATGTGGTTGTACATTGGCATATTCTGCACCAAATAAGGTTCGCACACGATCAATTGCTAGCCTCTCTACGACATCTACATGCTCACAGCCGCCATAGTAGCGTTTCCCAGGATAGCCTTCGGCGTATTTATTGGTTAGCTTGCTACCCTGGGCTTCCATTACTGCTGGACTGGTGTAGTTCTCTGAGGCAATCAGTTCAATGTGATCTTCTTGGCGGAGACTCTCATTCTGAATGGCTTGCCATAATTCGTGGTCAGTATGGGCAATGGTGTTTTTGATAGAGAACATGACAGATTCCCGGTGGGTCAATGAAAACAGAGGGTGCATTTTACCACGTTGACGATAAAGAGGCCGTTTGTAACTGCGATGGGCCGTCTCTGCGACACCCTGCGTGCTTATGATAAGTTTTTTACGGAGGGGGTTGCTAGATATGGGTCTGGGTAGCCAAGCTTATCCAATAGCAAGACTTCCAGCGCCTCCATGGCGGTGGCATCCTGAGTATTTTCATGATCGTACCCTTGCAAGTGGAGGGCCGCATGGATAATGAGGTGAGCATAATGAGCCTGCAATTCTTTTTGCTGCTCACGCGCTTCTTGTGCCGTTACTGGAGCGCAAATTACAATATCACCATATATAAAATCTATATCGTCTGTTAACTTGACGCTATCTTCATTTAAATCATAGTTAATCTCTGATAAATTACTGTTATCAACGTATGTGAACGTGAGTACGTTGGTGGCATAATTTTTTCCACGGAATTGCTTGTTTAGTGCGCGCCCCTCATTTTCATCCACAATACGCAGCACAACCCGTACGTTACGCTGTAGCGCCGTTTTTAGCCAAATACGAAATTGTTGACGTGTGGGCAGGCCCACCGCAGCAATTGCGTACTGTACTGACAGGGATAGCTTGGGCGTGGTCATGAGTTTTTGGTGGGCTTGTGGCGACGGCCGCCAATGGTGTACATACGTATTATAATGGCGGAGCGCGCGTCTTGGTTGGAGTCATACAGAATTAGACTAATTTAGTTGTGCATGAATAAACAACGAGATAATTTCACCATGGGCGTTGGTGGCAAATAATTCAGAAGAGACGCATCTCAATTGAAGGTGTGCTGGGTAGACTAGGAGAGATCGTGGATTCAGAAAATTTTTATGTTAACGCTTGGTTTGCTCAGGGCGTATCTTGTGACAATCTTAAAGAATACGAAAATGCAATTGAGGCGTATCGACAGGCATTGCGCCTTCGGCCTGAGTATGCTGACGCATGGTATAACTTGGGCATTGCCTACGGAAATATTAAAAAATATAACTTGGCCGCCTTGTCATACGAGGAGGCGGTGCGCATTGAGCCAGAGAAGGTTGGCGCATGGTTCAACTTGGGCGTAGCTTATTACTACCAAGATAAGCGAGAAAGGGTGCGTGAAATTTATCAAACCTTGCGCAAGCTTGATTTAAAGATAGCGGATGAATATTCTAACGCTGTATTTACTGAATTTAAAATTAGTCCCAGTGCGCACTACAGTGCGCCGCCAGATATTTGAGTGGCGGGGCGCCACCCTTGTGTATGTGCTGTGTTAGTGGTGGTGCCCCCCCTCCCCATGCGGGTGCCCGTGCTCCAGTTCTTCTGTGGTGGCGGTACGTACAGCAGTAACAACACCTACAAAATCTAGCGTTTTTCCAGCAAGCGGATGATTGCCATCTACGGTTACCTCGGTGTCTGTTACTTCTACCACTGTGTAGAGCGAGTAGTCATCGTCATCACCGTCTTCTATGCCCCCCTCAAACTGCATGCCAATAGCAATGTTATCTGGAAATAAGTTACGCGGCTCTACGCGCACCAAGTCATGCTCATATTCGCCAAAGGCATTGTCCGGCTCCATTGTAATTTTAATTTTTTCACCTACACTTTTGCCTTGTAATGACTCTTCCACGGTTGGAAATATTCCATCATAGCCGCCGTGTAGGTAGCTGATAGGATCTTCTGTTTTTTCTAATAAGTCGCCACTGGCATCGAACAGCTCATAGCGTAACGACACAACAGTATTTTTTAAAATTTTCATTTTTAGCTCTTTCGTTAGTGTGGTGATTGGCTATGATCGCCCAGCCTAGATGCAACCCTATATGTTTCTCGGAGTCGCGTCATTAGGCGACATGCGCTAAGATACGCGCTACTTATTTAGTGGGGATGACGCGAGGATATTATATACATCTCGCGCTAAAGAATTGGTTTAAATGAATGACAGTGGCCATGGGGAGCCTATTTTTCGCCACCAATCCTAGCCAGATGGGCGACATAAATAATTATGGCACTGTCTGGAGCGTCTCTCTTGCCGGGGGCCACTCTGAATTCCACGTGTACTTCAATCAATGAAAATTATTTACTATGCTGGGTAATCTGACAACAAAAATTTTTCTGCGCGATTATTGGCAAAAAAAGCCTTTGCTTGTTCGTCAGGCATTTCCAAAATTTAAAGGATTGCTTGATTCATCACAATTGCTTGCCTTGGCGTGTGCTGAGGATGCTCAGTCACGCCTCGTGATACAGCATCGTGATCGATGGCAAGTAAAGAGCGGCCCCCTGGAGGCGGCAGAGTTTGATGGCCTGGAGAAGGCGAAGTGGACCGTTTTGGTGCAGGGGATAAATCATCACCTGCCCGACGCCGCCAGCTTGTTGATGAAGTTTAACTTCATACCGTATGCAAGACTGGATGACCTGATGGTGAGTTATGCTCCCAAGGGCGGCGGTGTAGGCCCACACTTTGATTCGTATGATGTTTTTTTATTGCAAGGCTTGGGTCAGCGCCGTTGGCAAATTTCTGCGCAACAAGATCGTTCGTTAATTAGCGGTGCACCATTAAAAATTTTGCAAAATTTTAAAGCTGAGGAAGAGTGGGTGCTGGAGTCTGGTGACATGCTATATCTGCCTCCAGGCTATGCCCACAATGGTATCGCTGAAAATGAGTGCATGACTTACTCCGTGGGCTTTCGTGCACCAACTCATCAGGAGCTGGCGGAGCAATTCTTGGTGTTTTTGCAAGACAGGGTTTGCTTGGATGGGATGTATAGCGACCCCGATCTGATGGTTCAGGATCACCCTTCAGAAATTAGCGTTGATATGGTACACCAGGTAAGTGAAGTTATTAAGCAAATACAATGGGATAGTAATGATGTTGCCAATTTTTTGGGCGGCTATCTTAGTGACCCCAAGCCACATGTTTTCTTTGATCCACCAAAGAGGCCGCTGAATCAAGAGCGTTTTATGGGATTGATAGGCCGCCGTGGTCTGATGGCGGACCAGAAAACGCAAATGCTATGTCACCAGGGTGTGCTATTTGTTAATGGCATCGCACATGCCGTGAGTGCAGAGGCCTATCAACAACTACGCACATTTGCTGATGCACGTCAGCTTGGGTGTGTGGCAGGGTTGTCGAAAGAGACGCTGAATCTGCTTTATGAGTGGTATGTGGACGGCTATATAATGCCGTGTCCAGGTCTGCCTTAAGAGGCTCACGTAGTCTA
The DNA here is from genome assembly GCA_002470125.1 of Gallionellales bacterium UBA7399. Taxonomy (GTDB): domain Bacteria; phylum Pseudomonadota; class Gammaproteobacteria; order Burkholderiales; family Gallionellaceae; genus Nitrotoga. The sequence continues at coordinate 6,162 of DKNB01000050.1, forward strand.
TGGCGACCACCATCAAGTTTAATAGAGCAAAACACCTTTCTTTTTGCTAGAGTTTTTGTATGAACTGACATAGAATGTTGCCTATTCGCTGTTTGTTTGGCGGAATAGGGGGGTTAGCGCCCTTGGTTTGTCTTAATTAATTATCTGTGAAGGAAAGTAAATGAAACGTCTTGCTCTGGTTGCTGCCCTGTTGACATTATCTTTGACTGCTTGTGGTGAAAAGCCTAAGGCACCTGTAGTTGAGGCGCCAGCTATGGTTGCTCCTGCTGCTGATGCTGCGGCCTCTGCTGCTGCTCCTGCTGCTCCTGCTGGGAAAAAGTAAGATATTTTTCCTGATGCGCAATAAAAAAGCCGACATCAGTCGGCTTTTTTATTGCGCATATTTAAGAAATTTCTCGCCAGGTTAATCCATTATTTTGAGTTGCCATTGCAATCCAGCTTGGGTCACAATTGAGCGCCCCACTTAGTGCATCAGCCGCCAGTTTTTGTGTATTATTTTTTTGGCTGAGATGTGCGGCAACAACATGCTGCAGTCGACTGCAATCCAATCGCGCTAATAAGGCTGCCGCATCTGTATTGTTTAGGTGTCCAAATCGCCCACCGATGCGTTTTTTCAGGCTTAATGGATAGTTGCTATTGTCCAACATTGTGACGTCATGGTTACATTCCAAGACAAGCGCATCGCAACCGTTCAGCATGGTCTCAATGTGGGGAGTGGAGCAGCCGGTATCAGTTAACACCCCGAGTCGTTTTGTGCCATCACTAAACACGTACTGCACGGGCTCAGCTGCGTCATGTGGTACAGCATAGGGCTGCACCAGCAGCCCGTCTATGGCAAATGAGTGGTCGGAATTAATTTGGGTAAGCCTGGGCGGGCTGTTCATAAGCCTGGGGTGCGCACGCATGGTGCCATGCGTGAGCCATATCGGGATGGAGTGCTTGCGTGCGAGTTGAGCTACCCCGGCAATGTGATCACTGTGCTCATGTGTTACTACAATGCCGTTGATGCAGTCAGGTGTTAGGCCTATGCGCGCTAGGCGCGCATAGGTATCGGTTAGAGAGAATCCGCAGTCCATTAATACGTTGGTCGCACCAACCTGAACTACCAGGCCGTTGCCTTCGCTGCCGCTGCCGAGTGAAGCGAAGCGCATAGGTCTTGAGTTGAATATTATTTGTTGAGATTTTTGTACACTAGCTCGATGATGCGTTGCGTTTCTGTATCCTTGCCCGCGCCTTGATTGAGTGCACTGACCTCACAGCCGGCATTATTCTGGCGTACTATCACCTGGTAGCGTCCCGAGTTGTTTGTAGATTTTTGGTCTTCATTTTTACGCCAGAACATCAAGGTATTTACCCAGCCTGTTTTGCTAGTTGCGTCCTTGATTAGGTTTACAAAGTAAACGCCGCCAACTCTGTCCTTGTCCTTAATCTCGAGGCCCGCCTGCTCCAATGCCAAGCCCACTTTGCGCCAGCTTTTGTCAAATGGCTCATCTAGGACGATCACCTTGTTGCCACCATCAATTTCTTTTAGTCTAGCTGCGGTGGTTGCATCTGAAGAGGGTGATGCAGTGGTTTGATTGGTAACCTTTGCCATCGAATCGCCCTTGGGGGAGTCGGATGTGCCGCCTGCAACTTCGTTGCCGGGTACGGCATGTTGATCTTTAATTGCGGGGGTGGTTAGATCGGGTGGAATTTCTAGTGCCGGCACCTTGGTTGCAGTTGACTTGTAGTCAACTTTTTTATTTTCAAGGCCAATATAACTACATCCAACAGAGGTGAGCAATGAGAGCAACAGTGCAAATAGATGTGATGTTTTCATGTTATTCCTGAGAATGCTTTTTATTGTGGCTCGTGGCGTATAAGTTCATGGCCATTATTTGTTTAAGACATTTTGTATGCCGTTCATGCAAATAAACAAACAAAGTGTGTGCTAACAACCGGCTACCCCTGCCTGATGCATTGCTTTTTCTACTGCATCCTGAGAGGCGACAGAGAGTGGTGTGAGCGGCAGGCGCAGTATATTTTTTAGTTTACCCATGGACGACAGCGCCCATTTTACAGGGATGGGGTTGGCTTCAACAAATAGATGTCGATGCAATCCGAGTAGCTGAGAGTTTATCTGGCGCGCCTTGATTGCGTCACCATGTAGAGCGGACAGGCACATTTCATGCATCAATCTGGGCGCGACGTTGGCGGTGACGGATATCGTGCCATGTGCGCCGAGTAAGATTAGAGCTAGTGCACTTACGTCATCACCGCTATAAACTGCAAAATTGCTTGGTATCCGGTGCAATAAATCACTTCCCCGTGCGATGTCGCCAGTCGCATCTTTAATGCCCGTTATATTGGGAATTTGTGCCAGGCGCAGTACGGTATCGTTATGCATATCGGCACAGGTGCGGCCGGGTACATTATAAAGTATGTGTGGCATGTCTACCGCTTCGGCGATGGTCTTAAAGTGCAGGTACAGGCCATCTTGCGTAGGCTTGTTGTAGTATGGCACCACCGTGAGCGATGCGCTTGCACCTGCTTTTTTCGAGAAGGCTGCCAATTCAACGGCCTCTTTGGTTGAATTGGCGCCCGTTCCAGCTATGATCGGGATTCGTCCGGCGGCGTGCTCTACTGCCACGTGAATTAATAATTCGTGTTCGGTTAGGCTTACGGTGGGAGACTCGCCCGTGGTGCCAACCACAACGATACCGTCTGTGCCTTGCGCAACATGAAAATCAATGAGCGCGCGAAACGCAGGCAAGTCTAAGCTGCCATCCTCTTGCATGGGGGTCACAATTGCAACTATGCTGCCTTTAATCATGACGCCAGGCAACGCTATTCAGTTGGGGGGTGGTCATATCGGGTGTCCAATATTTTAGCGAACGTTAAATAGCTCAACATCAAAAATTAGTGCTGCATTTGGTGGTATAGCCCTCCCGGCCCCTCGGGCCCCGTAGCCCAGATCTGCAGGAATGACAAGGGTGCGCTGACCGCCAACCTTCATACCGACAACTCCTGTATCCCAGCCTTGGATGACGCGCCCTTCACCCAGAGGAAAAGAGAAGCGTGTGCCACGATCGACTGAACTATCAAATTTTCTACCCTTGTTGTTGGGCTCGGCTGGGCTATAAAGCCAGCCTGTGTAGTGCACCTCCACGGTCTTGCCAACCACGGCCTCTGCTCCGTCACCAATTTTGCGATCTATTTTGATGAGTTTGGCCACGGCGCGTGTTTCACTATCTGCGGCAGAGAATGCCGGCGGGATGGACAACGCTAACGGTGCAATAAACAAGCCAGCAAGAATCAATGCGTTAATCTTGTGCATAGTTGAGCCTTGTTAAAAATAAGGTATGCAATAGTACCACTATCGGGGCGCCCCCCAAGTTCCACCCCCTCGATACAGGTCAGAATTCCGTCAAATGGATTTCACGGGTTTTGGTTGTTGTTTGGGGTGAGGGGCTTGGGCATAAGGGTTATATTTTGGTGTTATTAACCTTTCTCGAATCGCATTATGCCTGCCACACAACTGATTTTGATAGTATCCTTGGCTGTGAAGCGACCCTCCAGGAGCTGTTTGGCAAGGGGGTTTTCTAGTTGAGATTGGATGGCCCGTTTTAGTGGGCGGGCACCATAGGCTTGATCAAAGCCGGCGGTGGCTATCTCTGCCAGGGCGGCATCAGTGATGTCTAGCTTGATATCCATAGCAGTCAGACGGCTCTCTAAGTGGCCCAGCTGAATACGTGCGATGGCCTTAATGTTCTTCTCGTCTAGCGCATGAAACACCACCACCTCGTCGATGCGGTTGATAAATTCGGGACGAAAATAATTCTTTACCTCGGCCATTACCGCCAACTTGATGGTTTGATAGTTGTCACTCGATAACTCTTGAATCATTTGACTACCAAGATTTGAGGTCATTACAATGACCGTATTCTTAAAATCTACCGTGCGCCCCTGCCCATCTGTCATACGCCCGTCATCGAGTGCCTGGAGGAGTACATTAAAGACATCTGGATGCGCTTTCTCTACTTCATCTAACAATATGACAGAGTACGGTTTGCGTCTGACAGCCTCGGTCAGCCCGCCCCCCTCTTCGTAGCCAACATAGCCTGGAGGCGCACCTATGAGACGCGACACGGAATGCTTTTCCATGTACTCGCTCATGTCAATGCGGATGAGGTGATCTTCAGAATCAAATAAAAATCCGGCTAACGTTTTACAGAGCTCAGTTTTTCCTACCCCGGTGGGACCCAAAAATAAAAAAGATCCATAGGGACGATTGGGGTCCCCTAGTCCAGAGCGTGAGCGGCGGATGGCATCTGACACTAAGCGCACTGCCTCATCCTGCCCAACCACGCGCTCATGTAGCTTTGCTTCCATCTGCAATAGCTTGTCTCGTTCACCTTGCATCATCTTGGAAACGGGAATGCCGGTAGCACGACTAACCACCTCAGCAATCTCTTCTGCACCAACGTGCGTACGAAGAAGGCGATTTTTGGGCTTGTTTACCTCGGTTGTGGTCGCCTCTTTCAGTTTTGTTTCGAGTTGTGGAAGCTTACCGTACTGTAGTTCGGCTACCTTATCTAGCTTGCCTTCACGCTGCAGCCGCATAATTTCTGCACGTACACGCTCGATTTCTTCTTTTATTTGAGCCGCACCATGCGCAGAACCCTTTTCTGTTTTCCAGATCTCCTCAAGATCTGCATATTCGCGCTGTAACTTGGCGATCTCATCTTCGATGAGCTGCATACGTTTTTTTGAGGCCTCGTCCTTTTCTTTCTTTACAGCCTCACGTTCAATCTTTAATTGAATCAGTCGACGATCGAGTTTGTCCATCACTTCCGGCTTGGAATCAATCTCCATCTTGATACGTGCGGCAGCTTCATCTATCAGGTCGATCGCCTTGTCCGGCAGAAAGCGGTCGGTAATGTAGCGATGCGATAATTCTGCCGCCGCCACAATGGCGGGGTCAGTTATTTCCACGCCGTGGTGCAGCTCATATTTTTCCTGCAGGCCACGTAAGATGGCAATGGTTGCCTCTACTGTGGGCTCCCCTACGAGCACCTTTTGAAAGCGACGTTCCAGCGCCCCATCTTTTTCAATGTATTTGCGATATTCGTTTAGAGTGGTGGCGCCGATGCAATGCAGCTCGCCGCGTGCCAATGCGGGCTTAAGCATGTTCCCGGCATCCATCGCACCTTCAGCCTTTCCTGCGCCAACCATGGTGTGCAGTTCATCAATAAACACAATGATGCGCCCCTCTTCTGCTGCCATTTCTTTTAGCACAGACTTTAGGCGCTCCTCAAACTCGCCGCGATATTTTGCGCCAGCCAATAGTGCTGCCATATCAAGCGATAACACGCGCTTGTCCTTCAGGGATTCGGGAACTTCCCCGTTGACTATTCGCTGTGCCAGACCTTCTACGATGGCGGTTTTTCCTACGCCGGGCTCGCCAATCAAAACGGGGTTATTTTTTGTTCTACGCTGGAGCACCTGAATGGCGCGACGTATTTCATCATCACGCCCAATAACTGGATCTAGCTTTCCTTGGCGAGCGCGCTCAGTAAGGTCAAGAGTATATTTTTTTAGTGACTCACGTTGATTCTCGGCTTCTTGTGTGTCTACGCTTTGCCCACCACGAACCACGTTAATTGCCTGTTCTAGGGCTCTGGCGGTCACGCCATGTTGTTTTAGCAGGCGTCCGCATTCACCCGCATCCTCAGCTATTGCTAGTAAAAACATTTCTGAGGCAATGAATTGATCGCCACGTTTCTGTGCGCGTTTGTCGGCAATATTTAGTGTGTTGGCGAGGTCTCGCCCGATTTGCACCTCCCCGCCATGCCCCTCTACCTTGGTTAGGCGAGTGACACTTTGCGTGAGTGCAGCCTTCAGGGGGCTTGCACTACCGCCTGCGCGCGAAATTAATGCGGCTGCACCACTGTCGACATCATTGAGCAGAGCCAGCAGCAGATGCTGCGGCTCAATAAATTGATTGTCACTACCCACGGCCAGGCTTTGTGCATCAGACAGCGCCTGCTGTAGTTTTGTTGTAAGTTTATCAAAACGCATGATGTTCCCCCCTTAAAATTGCAAGCAAGTACTCGGTAGTTGGGGGTGATGGGCAAAAATTCAAGTATTAAAAAGGTATATTTTTGTGCTCTTAAAGATGACTGATTCACTAGAGATTGCGTCTTTGGTGATATTAAATTTTAGGTTGTTCCAGCTGCCCATGCCTCCGCAGAGGCAATTGATTTGGCCAAGTCTCTTGACTGGATATCCTTGTTTAGCCTAAAATATTTTTTTATATTTCCATGAGGAGTCCGACACGGGGAGCCTACCGTGAGCGGGCGAATGCTGGTGACTTTTGGGTTGGCGGGAGTCTGCGTGTGGGGCAGATTGCTGAACTTACAGCATCGTGCAGACCGTGGTCATTACCACAAGGAGAACAATCAATGAATATCTTTCAGATACATGAGTTTACGCCGCTGTGTTTGACTATGGACCGCATCGGCCCATTCCAAGCACAGCCGGAAGCAATCAGTTTCACCGATAGCAATGGCGAATCTTGCAATTTCCACGTGCTTTATTCAAAAAATGGCCGAGGAAAAACCACAATACTAGAGCTGATTGCTGCCCTGATGGGAATGACAGGGTTTACTAAATCACAAGATTTTGCTTCGGCCCATGGCCGCTCTCCAGATTCTCCTTTCGGTCTGGAGTGTTTAAATCATGGTGCTGGATGGGCGCAGCTAGACTTTCGTATTCGATACAATGATGGTGGCGATGAATGTGTTGCCGTTCTATCAATGTTCGCCGGCCAGATGGATGCAGAGACTAATTTGCGTCCATGGGATGAGGAAATGTTGGACAAGGTGGGCGCACAACAGTGGCATCGATTTGGTTTCTGCCGAGACAAGACGGCGGCCTGGTCGACAATTGGATTGAATGACGAATGGGTTGCAAATTTTATTTCTGGTGTTGATGCTGCCACTGGTGAGAAAGTTGGAGGCTTTGAAGAAAGCCTGTTAGATTGGCCCACAGTCATTTATTTTTCTGCCTATCGCAATATCGTATCAATTGGCTCAGATCAGCATCGCGCCATTGTTCCGCCTCGGGATTGGAACTATGCCCCATCATATTCTTTTGGTGCTGAGGGGGATGGCTGGCGTGACTCTCTTGACAACCTTTTGGTTTGGCTCAAATGGCTCGACGATGGACGCTTTGATCGTGCGGTAAAGCTAATTAATGATCGCGTTTTTGCCGGCACCCGTACCTCAATTAAAGAGGTGCGCAAGGATCCCCATGAGGTAGAGGTTGTGCGCAATGGGAATGTGCACCGACTGGACGAACTGAGCAACGGGGAAAAAAGCTTGGTGCAATTATTTTTGCGTATAGGCTCGTATATGACGCGCAACACAATCTTGTTGATTGATGAGCCAGAGGCACACTTGCATGAAGAGTGGCAGCAACGGTTGTTGTTGCAGCTTAAAAAAATGGCACAGGAACAATTCCCGGGATTGACAATTATATTGGCCACTCATTCAGCGAAGATTATGGATGCCTTTGAGTTGGGGCGCGAGGAAGATAATTTGCGAAAGGGTTGCAATCTGTGCGACACAGTAGACATCAAAGCAAACTTCCCCCGACCCCCAGAGCGGATCTTTAGTCGACCAGAAGAGCGTTAATTAAGATCTGGTGCCGCATGCTAGCGGCGCATTGAATCAAAAAAGTCCGCGTTATTTTTTGTTGCCTTAATTTTGTCCAACAAGAATTCCATTGACTCTAATTCATCCATTGGGTAAAGCAATTTGCGCAGCACCCATATCTTTGGGAGTATGTCCGCTGGAATTAGCAGCTCCTCTCTTCGAGTGCCGGAACGATTTATATTGATAGCGGGATAGATGCGCTTTTCCGCCATGCGTCGATCAAGATGAATTTCCATGTTGCCCGTGCCCTTAAATTCTTCGTAGATCACATCATCCATACGAGAGCCGGTGTCCACTAGTGCGGTGGCGATAATGGTTAGTGAGCCACCCTCTTCAATATTACGGGCTGCTCCAAAAAATCGTTTGGGACGCTGCAGGGCATTGGCATCAACCCCGCCAGTTAGCACTTTGCCAGAAGATGGTACAACCGTGTTGTAGGCTCGAGCCAGTCGGGTAATGGAATCCAGCAGGATAACCACATCCTTTTTGTGTTCCACTAAGCGCTTGGCTTTCTCCAGCACCATTTCGGCAACCTGAACGTGACGCGTGGCAGGCTCGTCAAAGGTTGACGCCACCACCTCTCCGCGCACGCTGCGACTCATTTCGGTTACCTCTTCTGGACGCTCGTCAATCAGCAGAACAATTAGATGCGCGTCTGGACTATTGGCAGCGATGGAGTGTGCAATATGCTGCAACATTACGGTTTTCCCAGATTTTGGTGAGGCCACCAATAATCCACGCTGACCTTTGCCGATGGGCGCGACGATATCGATGATGCGACCGGTAACATTTTCTTCGGCGCGTATATCACGCTCCAGCTTCATTTGCGTGGTTGGAAATAAGGGCGTCAGGTTTTCAAACAGTATTTTGTTTTTCGCGTTTTCCGGAGCCTCGGAATTGACTTTATCTACCTTTACCAGAGCGACATAGCGCTCCCCGTCCTTGGGGGTACGTATCTCACCTTCGATTGAATCGCCGGTATGTAAATTAAACCGTCGAATCTGGCTTGGACTGACATAAATGTCATCCGGTCCAGCCAAGTAAGAAATGTCTGGCGAGCGTAGAAATCCAAATCCATCAGGCAAAACCTCTAGCGTGCCCTCGCCGAAGATGCTCTCCCCCTTCTTTGCTTGATTTTTTAATAGAGCAAAAATTAAGTCTTGTTTGCGTAGGCGGTTGGCGTTGTCAATTTGGTTTTCTGTTGCCATGCTTACCAGTTCAGTGATGTGCTTTGTTTTCAGGTCAGATAAATGCATATGGATTAGGTGGGTCGTAGTGAGGTTTATGGGGGCTTGCCTGGGAGGGGGTTACGCTTTGCGTGAGTGATGCGTCGCGCGCGAATCGTCAAATTTAAAGTGAGTGCGGTGTTGCAGAATCTTACGGGTTAATTTTTTTAAGGACATCTAGATAACTACAGTTCCAGCGTAAATGATTTAAATGTGGCTGTCAACAAATGCGATAAGCTGGGATTTGGAGAGTGCGCCAACCTTGGTGGCCTCAATATTGCCATTCTTGAATAGCATTAACGTAGGTATGCCGCGAACATTATATTGTTGTGGTGTTTCTTGGTTTTCATCCACATTCATTTTGGCTACGGTTATCCGCCCAGCGTACTCCTTGGCAATTTCCTCTAGGATTGGAGCAATGCTGCGACACGGGCCACACCATTCCGCCCAGTAGTCTAGCAACACAGGTAGGGGAGCCTGTAAAACGTCGGCGGCAAAGGTTGAGTCGGTGACATAACGAATTTGTTCGCTCATGATGAGTTTCACTTTATTGGGTTGCTGGTTGAGTGATGTGCTGCAGAATGTACGGGCACATCCTAACGAAAAACAGGCAAGATGTGAAGTCTTTTAAAAATTTAATGCGGAGGCTGGGCCTAACTGTGTGTTTACGCCACATAAGTGTTGTGGTTTTGGTTGCCTCCCTGATCTACTGTGCGAACTTGCTGGGACGTATGTATTTTGCGAGAAAACCGTATAATTCATGATTGTTAATCACACTCTGTGTCTTCAGAATGTTCGTTCATCCCCAATTTGATCCTGTAGCAATCCATCTAGGCCCATTCGCGGTCCATTGGTATGGTCTGATGTATTTACTCGCTTTCGTGTTGTTTTTGTGGCTTGGGAGGCTCCGCATCTCCAGATTGGGCCGCCCCAAATGGGATAACAAGATGATGGATGACCTTTTATTTTACGGCATCTTTGGTGTGGTGCTGGGCGGGAGGCTGGGCGAGATTCTCTTTTATCATCCCGCTTATTATGCCGTGCACCCACTTGAAGTTTTTGCGGTGTGGCAGGGTGGCATGTCATTTCACGGAGGGTTTCTTGGAGTGTTAGGAGCAATGGCCATTTTTGCGCGCCAGCACAAGCTATCCTGGCTGCAGCTAATGGACTTTGTTGCCCCCCTGGTTCCGTTGGGCCTGGGTGTGGGGCGCATTGGAAATTTTATTAATGCTGAACTTTGGGGGCGGCCCACAGATGTTGCCTGGGGGATGATATTCCCCAACGTGGACAATGTGCCACGTCACCCCTCTCAACTTTACGAGTTCGCACTGGAAGGGTTGGCTTTGTTTGCCCTGCTGTGGCTGTATTCAAACAGGCCGCGCCCCATGGGTGCGGTGTCTGGTTTGTTTCTTGTTGGGTATGGTAGCGCCCGTTTTTTTGTTGAGTACACTCGCAATCCGGATGATGGCATCTTCGGGCTTATGAGTCTGGGCATTAGTATGGGCCAATGGCTCAGCATGCCAATGATGGCTGCCGGGCTAGGGTTGATGTTATGGGCCCAGCGAAAATCAGCTACATTTTAACTTGCATAACTATATGTTTTTAATTACATTTTTTACCAAAATATAGTGTACTAGAATACTGTACTGTTGACTTTGCGCTCCAAATTGGACATTATGTTCCAGATTGTTAGCGCGCTCACCCAGGGTGAGCGAGTTTGCGCTAAATAAATTTGAAGACGCCCAATTAGAGACGTCACCTCGTTCTGGTATCAATTGCTATCAATGTATGTAGTGCATGTCGACATCATTCCTTGTCGGCGGTTTAAATTGTTTGTTGGGGAGCCGCTTAACTATGTATCATTTTTTACGCTTATCTGTGCTATTTATCGGATTGTTTGCCGCCAGCTGTGGTTATGCCGCCAATGCGACACCACCCTTGACTACATCCGACGATTTGGGTCCAAAAGTTGAGCAACCAATCGAGTTTCCTCATGATAGACATGCTGGAGATGCCGCCAAGGGTGGTATGCAAATAAATTGCATGTATTGTCATACGTATGCGCGTCGAAGTGCCGTGGCAGGGATCCCACCGTTACAGAAATGCATTGGTTGTCATCAAAGCATAGAGTCAGTCCGAGAAACTCCGCGCATTAAAAAGCTATTTGAATACTGGGAGGCAAAAAAAGCGGTGCCATGGAAAAAGGTGCACGACCTCCCTGATTTTGTACGCTTCAACCATGAGCGCCACATCCAACGTTTTATTTTTAAGCAGGGCAAGCCAGTCCAGGAGGCTTGCGGATATTGCCATGGTGACGTAAAAACAATGACGGTAGCGCGTCGCCAAAAACCTCTCTCCATGGGTTGGTGCGTTAGCTGCCATCAAAAAGATCATCCAGTAGATGCTGCATCCACTAAAACAACACACGGTCCAAACGATTGCTGGCAGTGCCATAAGTAGATTGGCGCATTCACAAGATAAAGATTTACAAGGGGTGTCAACGATGATTGAAAATAGCTTTAATCGGCGGGATTTTATGAGGGTGTTGGGGTGGGGTGGCGCAACGGTCGCGTTAAGTGGCTGTGGCAATACCTCGGTTGAGGACGGCAAAGAGTTTGTAACCTCCTATGTTGAGGCGGCGGACTATGTCATCCCGAGTATTGGCACGTACTTCAATACAACTTGCGCCCAGTGTGATGCTGGCTGCGGAATTATGGGTCGGGTGCGCGAGGGCCGGGTACTTAAATTGGAAGGCAACCCCACATCCTCTATTAACAAAGGTAAAACGTGTGGCCTAGGACAGGCTGGCGTACAGGCGCACTACAACCCCGATCGCGTTCGTGAGCCATTGCTGCGCAATGGGAGCAAGGGTGAGACTATCACCTGGGAAAAGGCACTCGAGTTAATTAAAGACAAGATTGGCGTGGGAGCTGGTGAGGTTGCCTTCTTGACGGGCGGCGTTAGCGGACACACCAAGGTGCTGCTGAAGAACTATTTGGACGCCTTGGGTTCGGGGCATCATTACGCTTACGAGGCAGTTTCACCTGCAATTATACGTGCCGCCAACAAGAAAGCTTACGGTGTAGAGATGCCTCGTTTGCGTTTAGATAAGGCCAAAGTTATCGTTTCTTTTGGTGCGGATTTTCTTGGGGCATGGGTCTCACCAGTTCATTTTGCTCAACAATATGCTCGATTTCGTAAAAATGCCAAGGGTGAGCGCGGGGTATTGGTGCAAATTGAGTCTAAGATGACACTGACGGGCGCAAATGCAGATCGTTGGCTGGCTGTACGCCCTGGTACAGAAGGCATCCTTGCTCTGGGGTTGATCAACGGACTGGCTGCTGCGGGACTATCTGTGCCCAAGGATGTGTTGGATTTAATCAGGAGCTACACAATCTCTCGCGTGAGTAAGGATACGGGAGTGTCTACTGAGCACATGGACAAACTCATTGCCCTACTAAGAGCGCGTAGTCCCAGCCTGGTGATTGCCGGTAGCGCAGCCGAAGGATATGCACACGGATCGCAAAATGCCGCTGCTATTAATCTGTTGAATAAAGTGCTTGGCAATGTTGGTAAGACAGTAGAACCCCCATCAGCCATATCATTCCCTCAAATAACCCCAACCACTGGCAGCCGCTCCGCACTACAGGCACTTAATGACAGCATGGCGCAGGGCAAGGTTAAAGTTTTGTTCAGCTATGGTGCGAATCCTGTATTTACAGCTCCTATCACCATGAAACTAAAAGAAAATATGAAAAAGGTGCCATTCAAAGTGGCGTTCGCTCACTATATGGACGAAACTGCGGTAGAGGCCGACCTAGTGCTACCATTGAATTCCGCTATGGAGGATTGGTCGACCAGTGTGCCAGAGTATGTTGCCGAGGGTGCGCAGCTTAATATTCAACAGCCGCTGATGGAAAAACTGTACCCCGGTACGCTGGGCATGGGTGACATATTGCTTGCCCTGCTCAAGCAGCGTCGACCAGATGAATATAAAGGATACGAAGACTTTTATTCGTACTTGCGTGGTGCAATGGTATCGATCAAGGGCACCCTTGGTAAAGCAAGTGAGAGCGACGACACATTCTGGGACGGAGCCCTGAGTCATGGGGTGGTTAAACTAAAAGACACCCCCATTAGCTTGGCCAACAAAGTATTCTCTGGCAATTTGGCGCTGCCTGCCCCGTTTGCCGAGGACGGTGGGTATCCACTGCACTTAATTCCTGCGGTGAGTGCTAGTTTGCGTGATGGTCGTAATGCAAATGAACCATGGCTGCAAGAGTCACCGGATCCATTGACCACCATTGTGTGGGATAGCTGGGTAGAGGTACACCCAAAGACTGCAGCCAAGCTTGGCATTGTTGAAGGGGATATTGTTGAGGTGGCCTCAAAGAGCGGCGCTATAAAGGCTCAGGTGTATGTATTTCCAGGAATTCACCCTGATGTAATCTCAGTGCCATTGGGTTACGGACACGAAGCAATGGGGCGCTATGCCAAGGGTGTGGGTGCCAACGTCTTCCGGATGCTTGATCCAATCTTTGACAAAGAAACGGGTGAGCTGGCGATGCATGAGACACGGGTTAAGATTACCAAGGCCGGGCAGCGTGTGATCATAGTGAAAGATGAGGGCCCTGCTGGCGGCAATCAGATGGGCAGAAAAATTGCCGTCAGGATGTCATCTGAAAAAGCAAATATTTCGAAGGAGGTGTAAGTATGTCCATTGTTAACTTACTAGGAAATTGGTCTGATTTTCGTCAGCAACATCCATCGGATGAGCATAAACACTTGGAATACAAGTGGGCGATGAGCATAGATCTGGATGCGTGCACCGGCTGTAATGCCTGCAGTGTGGCTTGCTACGCAGAAAATAACTTGCCCGTTGTAGGTAAGGAAAAGTTTTCGCATGGGCATTCTCACCATTGGATGCGCATTGAGCGTTATTGGGATAACGATGGTCGTGAATTTGCTGATCAAGGCGCACAGTTTTTGCCGATGCTTTGTCAGCAATGTGAGTCGGCACCATGTGAGACAGTGTGCCCAGTAGGCGCAACCAATCACACCGCGGATGGATTGAATTCACAGAACTACCATCGGTGTGTTGGCTCACGGTATTGCAATGCAAACTGTCCATACAAAGTTCGTTATTTCAATTGGTATGACTATCCAACCACTGAAAATGTATGGCCGGAGCCAATGAGGCAGCAGCTAAACCCGGACGCAACCGTTCGTGGCAAAGGTGTGATGGAAAAATGTACGTTTTGTTTGCAGAGGCTACGTGCCGCACAAAGTACTGCGCGTACTGAAGGACGAAGCGTGCGCGATGGCGAGGTACAAACTGCCTGCCAACAAGTTTGTCCGACTGGAGCCATTACCTTTGGTAACTTAGTTGATCCAGAGGCTAAGGTTGGCAAGCAGTGGATGCAACAACAAGTTGAATTAAATAAGGACAAGCAAGTAAAAGATACCGCAGAGCACGCCAGCAAATTGCGCGGGTATCGCGTCTTGGAAGAGTTGCGCACCTATCCATCTGTGATGTATCTAGAACAATTGCGTGAAAGTGCTATTTAAAATCGCTTAATGTAGTGACGCTGCAAGGGGGACGGCATCGCCGTTACGTTCGCGCAGGTACAAGAGAGGGAATACAGGAATGGAAAAAGATATACGTGAAGACATAGCTTGGGCGCAGATTAACAAAGATGTGCTCAAGAGTCTGGAGAACCCAAGAAAGCTGTACTGGATTATTTTATTTATAGCCATTGCTATGGTGGGTGTGGCGGTAGGCTGTGAGGTTTACCAATATCAGACCGGCATGGGTGTTGCAAATAAAAATAATTCTCATGTATGGGGCTTGTATATCGCCACCTTCATCTTTTGGATAGGTATGAGCCACTCGGGTACCCTGCTGTCAGCTATTCTGCATTTGATGCATGCAGATTGGCGAAAACCAATCTATCGCTTTGCCGAGGCAATGACAACTTTTTCATTGATGACAGCAGGCCTGTTTGTCTTGGTGCATCTGGGCCGCTTGTGGCAGGTTTACTATGTTATGCCCTACCCAAGCGAGCGCTGGGTGTGGCCAAACTTTCAGTCGCCATTGGTGTGGGATATGTTCGCAATCGCCACTTATCTCAGCTCCTCCGTAATTTTTCTGTATGTCGGCATGATTCCAGATCTGGCAATTTGCCGTGACAATATTCATTCTGGCTGGCGTAAAAAACTTTATACCGTAATGTCATTGGGTTGGGAGGGCACCGACCGCCAGTGGCGTAACTTCAGAATTACTTATCTGACGGTAGCCTGCTTCTTGATTCCATTGGCAGTATCCGTCCACTCTATTGTGGCGTCTGACTTTGCGATGTCAAATATGCCGGGTTGGCATGTAACATCGTTCCCTCCATATTTTGTGGCGGGCGCCCTTTATTCTGGCTGTGCGGCGATCATCACACTTTTCGTTATTTTGCGATATACGTTTAAATTTGAAGAGTACATGACGTTATCGATAATGAGAAAGCTGGTACGCCTAACCTTTGCCATTGCTATGGTGTGGACCTATCTGAATATGATTGAGTTTGCTTCGGTGTGGTATGGACATGACCAGACAGCCAAAGATCAGCTAATCTTTAAGGCCACGGGCCCTTACGCACCATTTTTCTGGGCAATGATTTTCTTTGGCTCTATTTTGCCGCTAATGCTTGCCTTTAAACGCTTTCAGACCCACCTTCCGATATTATTTGTGGTGTCCATACTACTTAATGTTGGTATGTGGCTGGAGCGATGGATGATTATTGCACCGAGTTTTGCACACGGCCACTACCCTTGGACATGGGATCACGACCAGTGGCCAAGTTTTGTGCAGTGGGGGATTGTATTTGGTAGCTTTGGCTGGTTCACTTTATTGTTCATGGTGTTTTGTAAAGTGTTCCCATCCGTCTCCATGTACGAGGTCAAGGAAATGGTATATCACCGTACCTTGGCACTGAAGGGTAAATCTGCCGCGAAAGGGGGGCACTAAATGAGCCAACGTCATTTACTGGCACTATTTAATGATTTTGATGGGGCTGCAGCTGCAATTTCAGAATTGCGTGCAACTAGCATCAAGGGATTTGATATAGATGATTTAATTCTAAAATCACCGATTGAGCACCCGGAAGTGGAGGCAGTTTTGGGTGATAAGCCAATCAACGTGCAGTGGTTTACGCTGATTGGCGCTTGCATGGGCGGGTTGCTCGCCTTCTTTCTTGTCGCAAGCGCTCAGGCTAACTTCTTTGCTCAGATTAAAGGCGGAAAACCCATCGTGCCATTGCCACCTGATTTTGTGTTGACATACGAAATGTTTATTCTGGGCGGTGTATTTATTACCGTTTTGGGCTTTTTAATTTGTGCTGGCCTGCCGGCCAAGCGCTCACCCTTGTATAGCAGCAAGGTGTCAGAAGACCAAATTGGCATCTTGGTAAAAGGAGATGAGTCAGCGCTAACTACGTTGAAGACAATTTTCACCAAGCACAGGGCACTTGAGATTCAAGAGGAGGCGGGAAGATAATGAGACTACTCATGGCAGCTGTATTGTTGTTGGCGCCCACCTTGGCGCAAGCATGGCCGTGGTCAATGGACATGGCTAACCAGATCAGCATCAAACCGCAAGAAAGTGCGGACACCCAGAATCCAGGAATGAGACCCTTTCCAAAGCGTTCTGTTCCGATTCCTGGCACCACCTCCTTGGTGAAGGATCGAGAGGTAGCGGAAAAGCAGTCAAACCCAGTTCCAGCAGATGAAAAGTCGATTGCACTTGGCGGGAAATTGTTTCAAATTTACTGCACCCCTTGTCACGGTTATTCAGGCAAAGGGGATGGACTTGTTGGGGCCAAGTTGGCGCTTACGCCATACAACTTAACGGCTGATCAAACCAAGGCGCGATCTGATGGGTTTATTTGGGGCTACATGACTTTTGGTGGAGCGGTTATGCCATCGTATGCCAATGATTTATCAGATACAGAGCGCTGGAACGTAATTAACTATGTGCGCAAGGTGCTGCAAAATGAGCACTCCGCGACGGCGGTAACACCTCAAGCTAAATAAGGGAGCGCGGCAAATGATTTCTTACAGCAATTGGTCTGTTTTGACAGTGAGTTTTTTGGTAGTGCTCTATCTTGCGCTGGGAGGGGTGACACTGAGTGCGGTATTGCATTTAGTAGGAGCTCAGTGGCGCTACGAGATACGTCGGATAGCGGTATCTTTGTCCGCACTTTTGCCGCTGGCGTTTGTTTTATTGATTGTGCTGCTGGCTGGGGGTGACAACACATTTCCGTGGTTAAGCAAGGCCACCGAGCACGGACACCATTTGCCCGCTTGGCATAACTATACATTTTTGGTAACTCGTCAGGTGCTGGGTATGCTGGCAGTGATGGCTATTTTTTGGGTGTTCATTAAGCGGCAGGAGGTGAGCGATCGCAGCCCGGAGGATCAGCAAAGCTTTCATAGGATTGCCAACTGGATTCCGTACACGTATGTGCTATACGGCACCATGGTGGCGTGGGATTTTGAGATGACATTGGTCCCGTCTTGGCACAGTGCAATTTACGGCATGCAGCACTTTATCAGCAACTTTAATATGTTTATGGCGTTTCTGGTGATCTGGATTTACGTGCTAAATACACGTGGCAAGCTGGTACGTCCCGTGCAGGAATACATCTATAACTATTTGGCACAAATGATGTTTGCGTTTACTTTGCTGTGGACGTACACCTTCTTTGCACAATACTTGGTTATCTGGTACCCCAATCTTCCAGGCGAAGTGGATCGCGTGATGGGTATGCAGAATGGTGACTACAGCATACTATGGTGGTCAATGGTGGTGCTTAAGCTGATTATCCCGTTCTCTGTGCTGGCTATGCGAGCATCAAGGCACTCACCACCCATCATTCTGGCGGTTGCCACCAGCATTATTGTGGGCACGCTCTTCGAGCGTTACACTTGGATAGCTGGTGTTCACGGGACAGGGCCAATACCGACCGTCGCGGTGCTGGTGGTGGGCGCACTAGTGGCCTACGCTGGTTTTCTGCTGGTTCGTCGAAAGATGTCCAGCAGTAATTTGATAAAAGGCTAGCCGCGCCATGATGACGCTTTACTCGGGGACAACGGATCCCTTCAGTCAACGCTGCCGTATCGTACTGTATGAAAAAGGAATGGACTTTCAGATTATTGACGTCGATGTTTTCAATAAGCCGGAAGATCTTGCAATAGTGAATCCATACAATATGGTGCCAGTATTGGTGGAGCGTGATTTGGTGCTGAGCGAATCTAACATTATTAACGAATATATTGACGAGCGATTTCCGCATCCGCAATTGATGCCNNGTGAGATGTTCTGTCACATTGGTGCGCTAGAGAGTGGAGTACAAAAGACCGTAGATAAGGCGCGTCTAGCGGTATGTGACAGCCTAACCCAGATCGCCCCAATCTTTGCTAAACAAAAATTCATGCTCAATGATGAGTTTTCTATGCTCGATGTGGCCATCGCTCCATTATTGTGGCGATTGGACCACTACGGCATTCGGCTTGCCAGTGAGGCCGCGCCGCTAATGAAGTACGCCGAGCGATTATTTTCTCGTCCAGCGTACAGTGAGGCAATGACGCCAGCCGAAAAAGCGATGCGTAAGTGAGGGCACTGTCAACCAAGCCATATCTAATACGTGCGATTTATGACTGGTGCTCTGATAATGCGCTAACCCCCTATCTTGGGATCAGGGTGGATAGCCAGACACGAGTGCCGATGGAGTACGTCAAGAATGGTGAGATTGTAATTAATCTTGGTGTAGATGCAATACGTAATTTACACATTGGCAATGATGAGGTTACTTGTGGTGGGCGATTTGGCGGAGTTTCACATAGCATAGCTGTGCCAATAGCTGCGGTAATTGGAATTTTTGCCAAAGAGACGGGGGAGGGGCTGGCATTTCAGGGGGATGACTTCACGCCCATCCTCCCAACAGGTGGGGGTGACGAGGCCTCGTCGGATAGACCCGGGCCTCCAGGTAAGCCGCAGCTCAGGGTGGTGAAGTAAACCTGTTGCAGACCTAAGTCAACCCGCCTCTCAATTCTCCGCNNACCCACTTCTCAATTCTTCGCAGCTGTCAGTCACAATCGGTGTAAATTTCCTCAAACAGCAGAAGTGGCTTGGCGCGTGCTCCTCACAATTTTTGAGTTCGGTAAGCTTAAGCTGGAGCCAGCAGCTTGGTCTGCATTTTTGCCATAGCCTTCTGCTCGATCTGGCGAATTCGTTCAGCCGACACACCAAACTCATGCGCTAAGTCATGCAGCGTAGTGGTGCTGTCTTCA
>DKNB01000072.1 GCA_002470125.1 Gallionellales bacterium UBA7399
TTTGCTCTCGGCATATTTAAACTTACCGATGTCCATAATACGACACACCGGCGGCTCCGCCATCGGCGCAACCTCCACTAAATCCAAATCGGCCTCCTCGGCCAAGCGCAGCGCTTCCGTTATCGTTACAACACCAAGTGGTTCCCCCTCGACACCAACTAGCCGCACCTGAGGTGCCGTTATTTGCTCGTTAAGTCGCTGTTCTTTATCCTGAGCTATTGTAGTTTCTCCACTAAAATTAAATCACGTCACCCGCTTGTAGCTCTAACTGGAGATATCGCACAAGTGCTTCTATAGACATCTGACCGAGATCCTCACCCTTCCTGTTTCGAACAGAAACAAGCTTGGCGGCCATCTCTTTGTCACCCACAATTAATTGGTATGGTAGCTTTTGCAGACTATATTCTCGTATTTTATNNACATCACACCGAGGTCTTTGTTACCTCGGGCGCGCACCGCAACGGCACCTGCTGCTTTTTCTTTGTCGCCAACGACCAAGATGTAGGGCAGCTTTTGCATTGAATGCTCACGTATTTTATAGGTAATTTTCTCGTTACGCAAATCCAAGTGCGTGCGAAACCCGGCTGATTTCAATATTTCCGCAACTTGTGCTGCATAATCATTTTGCGCTTGCGAGATATTCAGTACGACCATCTGGATTGGCGCCAACCAAAGCGGGAAGGCGCCCGCATGGTGCTCAATCAGGATACCAATAAAGCGCTCCAGCGAGCCAAGAATGGCACGATGCAGCATCACTGGCACCTTACGTGTGTTATCTTCGTCCACATACTCCGCACCCAGGCGCGCCGGCAAGTTAAAGTCCAACTGGATGGTGCCGCATTGCCATACACGCCCCAAGGTATCCTTCAGAGAAAATTCAATTTTAGGCCCGTAAAATGCTCCCTCCCCAGGTTGTAGCTCGTATTCCAAGGCATTTTGACGCAATGCTGCAGCTAGCGCTTCTTCTGCCTTATCCCAAATGACATCGGAGCCCACGCGTTTCTCGGGACGAGTGGACAGCTTAACCAGGACATCATTGAATCCAAAGTCTGCGTATACCCTCTGCAGCATCACAATAAAATCCGCCACCTCGCTCTCGATCTGCCGCTCGGTACAAAAGATATGCGCATCATCTTGAGTAAATCCTCTCACACGCATCAAGCCATGCAGAGAGCCGGATGGTTCGTTACGATGACATGATCCGAATTCCGCCAAGCGCATAGGTAGTTCGCGATAACTATGCAAGCCGTGATTGAAGATTTGCACGTGCCCCGGACAGTTCATTGGTTTGACTGCAAAATCTCGTGCCTCGGAGTGGGTGGTGAACATGTTGTCTTGGTAGTTTTCCCAGTGCCCAGATTTTTCCCAGAGTGTCTGATCCATCATGGTCGGGGTGCGCACCTCTTGGTATCCATACTCACCAAACTTGGCACGCATATAAGTCTCGACTACCTGCCAAACAGCCCAGCCGTTCGGATGCCAAAAGACCATGCCGGGCGCATCATCCTGCATGTGAAATAAGCTCAGCTGCTTGGCAAGCTTTCTGTGGTCGCGCTTTTCTGCCTCCTCTAAGCGATACAGATAACTATCAAGCTCTTCTTTTTTTGCCCAAGCTGTGCCATAAATACGCTGCAGCATCGCATTGCGTTGGTCGCCACGCCAGTATGCACCTGCAACACTCATCAATTTAAATGACTTAAGCTTTCCCGTAGATGGAACATGTGGGCCACGACACAAATCCGTAAAGCCACCCTCGGTATAAAGTGACACGACCTGCCCGGCAGGTATAGATTCTATTATCTCGGCCTTATAGTGCTCCCCTAGGTTTTTAAAGTAGGCCACCGCCTCGTCGCGTGACACCTCCTTGCGAGTTATAGGAACATCAAGCTTTGCCAGCTCCACCATTCGCTTCTCAAGTGCAATCAAATCATCTGGGGTAAATGGACGCGCATATGAAAAATCATAATAGAAGCCATTCTCAATCACTGGGCCAATGGTTACCTGCGCATCTGGAAATAATTCTTTGACCGCGTATGCCAAAAGATGTGCGGTGGAATGGCGAATAATCTCCAAGCCGTCCTCGTCCTTGTCAGTCACAATGGCCAATCTCACATCGGCGGAGATTAGGTGCGAGGTGTCAACCAGCTGACCATCAACCTTGCCAGCCAATGCCGCACGCGCCAAACCAGAGCCTATGCTCTGCGCAACTTCGGCGACAGTAACGGGTTGTAAAAAATCACGCTGGGAGCCATCTGGCAATGTAATACAAGGCATACGATTTATATGTTCATTAAATAAAGGGTGGCACACTCAAGCAAACTATAAAGACAGGGTGGGAGTAACAAGCGGCAACATCATGCTTATTATATGTTAAATTACTGGTGATCACTTTCAATTATTTACAAGCTCACCTCATTACAAGAATATTTATGAACTCCTGGTCTGAATGCAATCTGCCGCACTCAGTCGCAACTAACGCACACCAAAAACTACCGGATCAGTGACCCAACACATGCAAATCGAGACCAGATACACCTTATCAGAGGACGGTAGCGAGGTCACCGACACCAAAACGCAGCTCATTTGGAGGCGCTACCCAGAGGGCATGATGGCAAACAATGTCGGCCACACCGGAACGCCGACCGCGCACACCTGGGATCAGGCACTCACGCTAGCCAATGATGTCGCATTGACTTGCAGCAAGGCGTGGCGCCTGCCCACCGTAAAAGAGCTGTCGAGTATTGTGGACGCCAACTTCACAAACCCGGCGATCGATACGCATATCTTCCCGGGAACCTCCACCACTCCATTTTGGTCGGCCTCACCCGTGGACGGCAACCCATCCAAAGCTTGGTATGTTATGTTCTACGGTGGCTTCATGAATACCTACGTCTGTGGCGGCAAGCTTCAGGTGCGCTTGGTTCGCTCCAATTAATAGCACAGCTAGGGCGAAATCTTATACCCAGGTCAAACAAACGCATCCACCACCTCAACCCCCATGCGGTCTGCGCTACAGCCAGCCGTCATAATTGCCGCACACAACAAGCACAGAGGCCTTGGATTTATTGCTGTGGTGCTGTATGCTCCGCCCCATAGCTTTTACATGTCGAGAGAATATGCACAGCAGACTTGCCCCATTGCTCTTGTTGTCAATATCTGTTTTTATGTTGGCTTATACGCCAGTAACGTATGCCGCATCCGACAAAGAAAATACGCAACAACCATCAAGAAAATCAAGCAAGGTAGCACCGAAGCACTCCTCCTCACCAAGACTAGGCTCCTCAATCGCACTTATTTACGACGAACAGGATCAGCGCGCCATTTATAGTAAAAATGCGAACGTTGTTGCCCCCATTGCCTCCATCACTAAGCTGATGACCGCCATGGTGGTACTAGATGCGGGGCTTCCGCTAGAAGAAGAAATTACTATTGGGGCATCTGATTTTGACACCCTAAAGGGTAGTCACTCACGCATGCGTATTGGCATGACTTTAACACGCGGAGAGCTGCTAAATCTTGCACTGATGTCTTCCGAGAACCGTGCAGCGGCTGCGCTAGCCCGCACCTACCCAGGCGGCACCAGCGCAGCAGTGGCAATGATGAATGCCAAGGCGCTTGAGCTAGGCATGCAACAAACCCATTTTCGTGACTCTACCGGCCTGAACAGCAACAACACCTCTACCGCACAGGACTTGGTAAAAATGCTGATCGCGGCACAGCAGTACAAGCTCATCCACCAGTACAGCACTACGACATCCCGATTAATTTCGGCGGCCGGATTCCCCCCGCTACACTTTAAAAACACTAATCCATTAGTTAAAAATGCATCTTGGAATATAGGCATTAGCAAGACTGGTTACATCAGCGAGGCGGGGCGATGTCTCGTAATGCACGCTCATATCATGCACCGCCCGGTGGTTATTGTATTACTAGACTCACAGGGAAAACACACACGTGTTGGTGATGCCAATCGTGTAAAAAAATGGATGGAGAGCACCGCCACGCGTGGCTTAACCATTCGACGTAGTTAGTATTTACGTGTACGCACGATAATTCAGCCAAGACAAGAAAAACTTGTCCGGGTGCATATCACCAATCTGCATAGACCAACTTCGCACTCAATTAATGCAGCAGAGCCAAATAGAACGCTCTGAGGTAGAATTCAACATTGGCAAATGTTGTCATTATCTTACAATCACATATCTTCATAGAGAGTGGAGCATTTGATGTAGCCGCATCAATCATTAGGTATAATTCAGTAGAACGCGGGCAACCCCTACCAACCACCAGTTAACTAACAGAAAGAATTAACATGCACAATGAAACCAGCACCGAACAGAAACAGGCAGATGGCGCGGGTACACAGCCTTCAGCACGGTTTGTCATCTCCGAGGATGGGACCGAAGTTATAGACAACAGTACCGGTTTAATTTGGCGACGCAACACCGAAGGCATGACAGTTAGCATCGATGACTGCAGCGGAGTCCCCGCCACCTATGACCTAAATGGGGCGTTGGGGCTGGCTGCCAAAGAAGCAAAGGCCACAGGTAAGGCCTGGCGACTCCCCAAGGTAGAAGAGCTGTCAAGCATAGTAGACATGAGTCGAAAAGATCCATCAATTGACCAGACCGTCTTCCCAGGAACGCCAGGATCTGCTTTTTTTACAGCCTCACCCGATGGCCCGCTATCGTGGTTTGTGAGCTTTTATCTGGGCAAGGTGTTCAGTGAATATAGTGAGGTTCCTAATCACGTACGCCTAGTGCGCTCCAACTAGTTATACACATCATGTGCTTAACAATTTGATCACAAGGAGCATCATCAAAAGACCGCCAACAAATGCAAGGGAAGCCACGATCAGTGAGTCGTATCCGTCTGTAAATTTTTGCTAAGGTTAATTAATCATGCGTATAACTAAAATGGGGTTAACTTTTGACGATGTCTTGCTAATTCCAGCGCACTCCAACGTGCTTCCGCGTGATGTAAGTTTACGTACTAAATTAACTCGCAACATCACCCTAAATATTCCCCTGGTGTCGGCCGCTATGGACACCGTGACCGAGTCACGCCTAGCAATAGCATTGGCACAAGAGGGGGGGGTTGGCATCATTCATAAAAATATGCCTCCGAAGATGCAGGCTGCGGAAGTATCCAAGGTCAAGCGCTTTGAAAGCGGAATGGTAAAAGATCCTATCACCGTTACATCTGGGATGACGGTACGTGACGTGCTAAACCTGATTCGCCAACACAACATTTCTGGGTTGCCGGTGGTACAGGGCAAACAGGTAATCGGCATTGTAACCAATCGTGATCTGCGTTTCGAAAGCAACCTTGATCAGCCTATTCAGAATATTATGACTCCGCGAGAGCGACTGATCACGGTAAAGAGAAATGCCAGCCGCGAAGAGGCACGTGGGCTAATGCACCAGCATCGCATTGAGCGGGTGTTGGTGGTCAATGACGCGTTTGAGTTGTGTGGCCTATTTACGGTAAAGGACATTCTAAAATCTAACGAACATCCACTAGCCTGCAAAGATGACTTAGGCCGCTTACGCGTTGGTGCAGCCATTGGTGTGGGCGAGGGTACAGACGAACGAGTCACCCTACTGGTGGAGGCTGGAGTGGACGTGCTCATAGTGGATACCGCCCATGGTCACGCACAAGGCGTTCTAGACCGCGTCCAATGGGTAAAAAAGAGATTCCCAAATGTAGAGGTTATTGGCGGAAACATTGCTACCGCCACCGCCGCCAAGGCTTTGGTGGATCACGGTGCAGATGGTGTCAAGGTGGGCATTGGTCCCGGCTCAATTTGCACGACCCGTATGATTGCTGGTGTAGGGGTACCCCAAATAACCGCAATCCAGAATGTGGCTGAGGCACTACAAGGCTCTGGCGTGCCATTGATCGCGGATGGCGGGGTACGATACTCGGGCGACATCGCAAAAGCAATCGCGGCGGGTGCGCACGTCGTGATGCTTGGTGGATTATTTGCTGGAACAGAGGAGGCCCCGGGAGAGGTTGAGTTATTCCAAGGTCGCTCCTACAAGTCTTACCGTGGTATGGGCAGTCTGGGTGCGATGCAGCAAGGTTCTAGCGATCGCTACTTTCAGGACAACGAGATTAACCAAGATAAACTGGTGCCGGAGGGGGTGGAGGGGCGGGTGCCCTACAAGGGCAGCGCACTAGCCGTTATTCACCAGCTGATGGGTGGCTTGCGTGCCAGCATGGGTTATCTAGGCTGCCCGGATGTCGCCACAGTACATACGAAGGCAGAGTTTGTACAGATTACATCTGCCGGGATTCGTGAGTCACATGTACACGACGTACATATAACCAAAGAGGCACCAAACTATCACATTGATTAATATTTATTGTTAATAATAGCGCTGGCAGCATGTCAAAATTTAACGCCATCGCCAATCACAATTAAGGCAAGCCAAAACTGACAAGGGCTGCACATCAAATCGGCAATCACTGGTTCGCATTCAACAACACTATGCCCCACCAAAAAATCTTAATTCTTGACTTTGGCTCTCAATACAGTCAGCTCATAGCACGCTGCGTTAGGGAGTCACACGTTTACTGCGAGCTACACCCGTTTGACGTCAGTGACAAATTTATTCGTGACTTTGATCCGGCTGGCATCATTCTTTCTGGCGGGCCAAACTCGGTAACAGGGGGCAGCACGCCACGCGCACCGCAACTTATATTCGATCTAGGCGTGCCCGTGCTGGGCATCTGCTATGGCATGCAGACCATGGCCGCGCAACTAGGTGGGGCAGTAGAAGCTGGTGCAGTGCGTGAATTTGGTTACGCAGAAATTCGTGCCCGCGGGCACTCAAAATTATTTCTTGATATCCAAGATCGTAGCAACGAGGCAGGCCATGGCCTGCTGGATGTTTGGATGAGCCACGGTGACAAAGTTGTTGCCTTGCCGACTGGCTTTATAACAATTTGCTCTAATGCAGCCACACCAATTGCCGGCATGGCAGATGAGGCACGTCGTTTTTACGCCGTACAGTTCCACCCAGAGGTAACACACACCCCTCAAGGGAAAAAAATAATCAACCGCTTTGTGCATGACATTTGCGCCTGCAGGCAGGACTGGACAATGCCAGACTACCTCGATGAGGCGGTTGACAAAATTCGCGCCCAGGTCGGCCAAGACGAGGTTATTCTTGGACTGTCCGGCGGGGTCGACTCCTCCGTAGCTGCAGCATTGCTACATCGCGCCATTGGCACACAGCTCACCTGCGTATTTGTAGATAACGGTCTATTGCGTTTACATGAGGCCGCTCAGGTAATGGAAACATTTTCCAGGAGCCTTGGTGTAAAGGTTGTCCATGTTGACGCTAGCGCAGCGTTCATAGGGCACCTAAAGGGTGTGTCCGATCCTGAACAGAAACGTAAGATTATTGGGCGCGAATTTATCGAAGTGTTTCAACACGAGGCGGCAAAACTACCTCAGGCTAAATGGCTAGCCCAGGGCACCATCTACCCTGACGTCATTGAATCTGCTGGTACACAGGCTGGCCAAAAACAGGCCATCAAATCGCATCACAACGTCGGCGGCCTACCTGACACCCTCCACCTCAAGCTACTAGAGCCGTTGCGCGAGCTATTCAAGGATGAGGTGCGTGAGCTGGGCGTGTCGCTCGGTTTGCCACGTGACATGGTGTACCGCCACCCATTCCCAGGGCCAGGACTTGGGGTGCGCATCCTAGGCGAAGTCAGGCAAGAGTACGCCGACTTATTGCGTCGTGCTGATGCGATTTTTATTGAGGAACTACACACCTCTGGCTGGTACTACAAAGTCGCACAGGCATTTGTTGTATTTTTGCCAGTAAAATCAGTTGGGGTAATGGGTGACGGGCGCACCTACGAGTGGGTGGTTGCCTTACGTGCAGTGCAAACGCAGGACTTTATGACTGCACACTGGGCGGAGTTACCGCACGCCCTGTTGGCCAAGATTTCCAACCGCATCATCAACGAGGTGCCTGGCATTAACCGCGTCGTCTACGACATATCTGG
>DKNB01000042.1 GCA_002470125.1 Gallionellales bacterium UBA7399
GCAGGTCCACTGGCTATCCCTGCTGGCGAGGATTGACCCTTCCCAGCAGGGATACGGCGACCTTACACAGACGCCACATCCGCCATCCAGACAACAGAACGCCTCCCACGCCACGTCGACGGAGGGCAAGCAGGGACGCTATGCCCACCACCAGTGCGGGCCTGGCGTACAAGAAACGCACGACCAACCACCCCCTGTCCGCTAGTGCCAGTGGTCTCCTCCAGGCCCCTACAGTCTCCGCAACGCACTCACGCTGGGCCGCAATCCTCACCAGAAGTTCACCACGTCGTCGCATCGTCTCGGGGATGGAGTTGTTCATTCACCCGCACCGAGTCGGGCACGGTCCTTGGCCAACTCGGCCAGGCTGGCAGCGAATAGACCGGACCTCTTCTGCGTCCTAACATACAACAGCAGCATCAACGAGCCGCCCGCCAAAAAACCAAGGCCCAGGATGCCGAGTACCGCTAGGCGATGCTCGTCCCAAAAGAGTGCCACCACCAGTGCTACGCACAGCAGCAAACCCATGCCAAAAAATAGCAGCGCGCACAACAGAAGCACGAGCATCCTCGTCAGCCGCAGGCGCTCCTCGTGCAACTCGTTCCCGAGCAACTCAAGCCGAGTTGAGACGATTGATATACAGGTCGCAACCAGCCGCTTGGCTGACTCAATCAAGCCAGAACCCGCCTCCCCCACCACTTAACGACCGCGCGAGATCAGCATGCCTATGATCAGTCCGGCCCCGGCACCCATACCAACGGCTTTCCATGGGTTCTCGTGCACGTACTCATCCGTGACCTTAGCGGCCTGCCTGGCTTTCTCGGTGACCTGCTTCTGTGCGGCAACGAGACGCTCCTTGGTGGCGCTCAGGCTCTCCTGAATGCGCTCACGCGCGGCAGACACCTTCTCGCCGGTCTGGCTGGCGGTGGCACGTAACAACTCCTCCGCGTCTGTCATCACGAGGTGCAGGTCCTGCATTAGCTTCTCTTTGCTGACCTCATTCTTTACACTAATCAATGGCTCAATGTACATATCCTACCCCTATAAATAATTAACACGTTTAAGACGACGATTGCTCGGACGGGCCACTTGCATGACGCCGTCCGGCACAATAAATACCTACTTAATCTCAAGCTGCTTGGAGGTCTTGCCGTTTTGTTTTTTGGGTAACGTAAGCTCCAATACCCCACCGTCGTACTTGGCGTGGGACTTGCTCTCGTCTACGTCCCGGTCCAAGCTGAAGCTCCGGTAGCTTGATCCTTGGTAACACTCACGGCAGATCACGCGCTCGCCCTCCTTCTTCTCTTTCTCGTGCTTGGTCTTGACGCTGATGGAGACGAAATTGCCATCCACCTCGACCGTGACGTCCTCCTTCTTGATGCCAGGAATCTCAGCGCGCACGGTGTAGGCCGTATCGTTCTCTGTCAGATCGATTTTGATCGAGGGAAGGTTGATATTTCTTTTGTCCATGACAGATGGACGAACGCCGAAGTCTTGAGCGATATTATCCAAGTCAGCCCATGGGTACAGGCACACAACGTCATTAAAGAATGGGGAACGCGACACGATACTGCTCATTGTAATTTCTCCTTGTTACACGATTAGTTGGACCCAGCCACAGGCTGGGCCATCCTGAGGTTATGCCCCACCTCGTGGCCGAATCATAGGGTTGGCATAACTGGTGGTCGGTGCGGTACCGAACTTAGGTTTGGGGACTATATGGATAGGATGCTCGTGGTACTCCACCCAAGCTGGCAACGTCGGGTGGTCACTTTCTGACACAGATTAACGTCAGGCATCCCTGGTCCATCATAAATCGATCAATCTTAACTATGGCAGATGTAACACACAGAAAAATAGGTAGCGGTGGATTGTCCCAGGCAGAGGCGGTCAGAAGACTTAAAAATGAGGGAGCTAACGAGCTCCCCTCCCCTAGCCGCCAGAAGTTGGGCGGCATCGTGCTAGAGGTAGTCCTTCAGCCAATGTTCTTGTTGCTGATGGCGGCCGGCGCAATCTATTTGCTCTTGGGTGACGTGAGCGACGCGCTCATATTGCTAGGCTTTGTGTGCATCGTGATGTTCATCACCGTCTACCAGTCGTACCGAGCGGAGCGTGTCCTCAGTGCCCTAAGGGATCTAACCAGCCCGCGTGCGCTGGTGATTCGTGATGGCGTTGAGCAGCGCATCGCCGGACGCGAGGTGGTGCGTGGCGACATCATCATACTGTCCGAGGGGGACCGCATTCCCGCAGACGCGGTACTCATCTCGTGCAGTGACCTGACCGTTGACGAATCATTGCTCACCGGTGAGTCGGTTGCAGTTTTCAAGGTAGCGCAGGTGGGTACGCGTGACTTCGTACCACCGGGGGGTGACGGCCTGCCATTCGTTTACGCTGGCTCGCTGGTGGTTCATGGGCACGGAGCGGCGCGGGTGATGGCCACCGGATTGCGTAGCGAGGTAGGCAAAATTGGCCACGCCCTGCAAGACGTAAGTCTTACGTCCACGCCCCTGCAGCAAGAGATACGTCGGCTGGTGATGGTCTTGGCCACGATCGGTGTACTTTTTAGCCTGGTACTTCTAGTTATTTATGGCCTCACCCGTCATGACTGGCTGCATGCCCTACTGTCTGCCATCACGCTGGCCATGTCTATCCTGCCGGAAGAGTACCCCGTGGTGCTCACTATCTTTATGGCGATGGGTGCGTGGCGCATCTCAAAGTATCGTGTACTGACACGTCGCGTGCCCACCGTGGAGACTTTGGGATCGGTGACCGTGATGTGCGTAGACAAGACCGGCACGCTGACCTTTAACTCTATGGCAATTCAGCAGCTGGTCGTGGGTGGGCTCTCGTTCTTCTCAAACAATGCTCACGCGTCATTGCCAGAGGCGTTCCATGAGCTGGTTGAATTTGGAATCCTGGCCAGCGAGGTTGCGCCGTCTGATCCGATGGAAAAAGCCATCCACGTGTTTGGCCGTCATTACCTCACGGACACGGAACACTTACACGTTGACTGGGAGTTAGCGCACGAGTACTCGCTGTCACCAGAGCTGCTTGCGCTATCGCACGTGTGGAAGGCTCGCGACCAGAGCGAGTACATGGTGGCAGCCAAGGGTGCGCCAGAAGCGATTGCCGATTTATGCCACCTCAATCCACAGCAGCTTGCCGAATTGACGACGCAAACAAATAGCCTCGCCGCAAACGGAATGCGTGTCTTGGGCGTTGCCAGGGCCATCCACCAAGGTCACTCATGGCCAGACGTTCAGCATGACTTCGACTTTGAATTTATTGGACTGATAGGGCTGTCCGATCCGATACGGCCCAACGTCGCACCCGCATTACAGGAGTGCATCGCGGCCGGCATTCGCGTGGTCATGATCACGGGGGATTACCCCGTCACCGCTGCCGCGATTGCCGCACAGATTGGCCTAGCTCCTGGCAGTGGTGGCGTGATCAGCGGCGCAGAGCTGAGCAACATGGACGACACCACATTGCGTGAACGTGTACGACACAGCAACATCTTTGCACGCATGGTGCCCACACAAAAGCTGCGCCTGGTGGACGCGCTCAAGGCAAACGGCGAGGTGGTCGTGATGACCGGTGACGGCGTGAATGATGCGCCCGCACTCAAGGCAGCCCACGTTGGTATCGCCATGGGACGGCACGGCACAGACGTCGCCCGGGAGTCCGCCGCATTGGTCCTGCTGGATGATGATTTTGCCTCCATCATGCATGCGGTTCGCATGGGGCGCATTATCTTTGACAACCTGCGTAAGGGGATGGCTTACATATTTGCGGTGCACATCCCCATCGTCGGGCTGTCACTCATTCCTCTGCTACTGGGTTGGGCGCCCATCTTTGCGCCTGTGCACATTGTGTTCTTAGAGATGATCATCAATCCCGCCTGCTCCATTGTTTTTGAGGCAGAGCCCGCGGAGGCTAACATCATGCGGCGACCGCCACGCCCGACCAAGGAACCGCTGTTCGGCAAGCGCGTGTTACTCATTAGCCTAATGCAGGGCACGGCCCTGTTGCTCGTGACCCTCATGATG
>DKNB01000014.1 GCA_002470125.1 Gallionellales bacterium UBA7399
GAAACTTGTTGTGCCAGATCTGCTCCGCCCAAGCCCGCAAAGTCACGCGTCGCTCTTAGTGCGGCATCATCATCTATATTGGTATAAATGCAGCCATTCTGAGCTCCTTTTTCGCGCAAAATACGCGTTAACTTGCGAGTGTCGATATTAGAAATCGCTACCACTTTACANNNNGCCTCAAGGTAATCAGATAGGGATTGAGTGCTGCGCCAGTTGCTCGCAGCCAAAGACAGGTCACGAATCACGAGTCCGCTCGCGAACACCTGATTTGACTCAATATCTTCAATATTCACGCCCACATTTCCAATGTGCGGATAAGTTAGGGTGACAATTTGTTTGGAATACGATGGATCTGTAAGAATTTCTTGGTAGCCCGTCATTGAGGTATTAAAAACTACCTCACCCACGCACATACCAGAGGCGCCAATGGATATACCACGAAACACCGTCCCATCGGCAAGCACAAGAGTGGCGGAGTTCGTTTGNNAAGCCAATGACTACACAAATTTACATGACGATCTCGCAAGATTTTCAGAGCAGATAAGCTTCTCCCGCCACATCCAATCTAAACTTAGGTTTGTTACTGCAGTGAGCGAATGGGTCATGCACTTGACGAATCACTCAAAACACAACAACCAAAAATCAACATCAATTTATCATCACCCAGCCGGCAGCCAGAGCAACACTAAGGAAGTCAGGGGACCTACACCATAGGTCACCACCAACATTATTAACGACAAATTATACTCGATAGTGAGGAGTGCATCAAATGCAATACCGCGTAAACCCTCGTAATTTACTCTACTGTCACCCCTTGATACACAATCAAACTAAAGCTAGCGCCTTGCGAAAAAGAGCCGCAATCTCCGAGGTGAGAGGCAAGTTCAATCCAGTCGCACGACCTTCAATGGACATTTTTTTACATGTCTTACGAAGAATATTGAGCAACTTTTCTTCATCAAAATTACTGTATTTATCAATAAAGTCAGCAAGGTAGCTTTGCACAAAAACCAAGCCCACAACATCCACCAATATTTGACCCTCTAAGTTAGTTTTAATTACTTCTTTACGCAAAAGCATTTGCACACCGGCTACCGCTGATTCGTCATAGCCCACCTTACGCATAATTTCACCAGCAATCTCACCATGCAATTTATACAGGGCGGCACGCCAAGATTTGTAACCTGCCCCACCCATAGCATAGCTGTCGCGTGATATTTTCCATCGGCAAATATGTTGGCAGCGAGCCGCCAACTGCAGCATCTCCGAGGCATTGGGTGCGAAATGCTGGAGCATGACTGTCATACGCTCAGCGTAGAGCAGCTCTTTTGCGTAGGTTCGGCCCTCGAATATCTCCTGGTTTGGGTCGCCTGCATTGATGGCGTCAAACTCAGAAATTGCTCGCTCAAAACGAATTAAATCAATAAACATGGCACTATATTTTGTATCGCAAAGAGATTTGAAGGGGGCGCTTGGGTGCCGACAAACTTTGCAGTGTTTTGATATGCGCTTACCTTAATCCAAGCACATCCTGCATGTCATACATACCCACTGCATTGGCTTGTAAAAATCGAGCTGCGCGCAGTGCGCCTAGAGCAAAGGTGGCACGACTACTGGCTTTGTGGGTAATCTCAATGCGCTCGCCAATTCCTGCAAATAGCACGGTATGATCCCCCATGATATCGCCTCCTCGTACGGTAGCAAAGCCGATGCTAGACGCATCACGTTCACCAGTAACGCCCTCGCGACCGTAAATAGCGCACTCCGAAAGTGTGCGCCCCAATGTTTTGGCGATCACCTCTCCCATGGCAAGCGCAGTGCCAGATGGTGCATCTACTTTGTGACGATGATGCGCTTCAACGATCTCAATATCATAACCATGACTTAAAATTTTTGATGTCATCTCTAAAATTTTAAAAGCAACATTCACGCCAACGCTCATATTCGAAGAGAGTACAATCCCAACAGACTGGGCCGCCTCATTCAATTCCGTCTTTTGCGAGGCAGAAAAACCAGTAGTGCCAACGACCATCGATACACCTAGCTTTTTACATACCCCAAGATGACGCATCGTTCCTTCTGGCCTAGTAAAATCAATTAGCACATCTGTATCACACAGTGCGCCAGCCACATCAGCTGTAATCGTCACGCCACAAGCATCACCCACCAACCCACCTGCGTCTTTACCAATATGTGGGCTAGCAGAATCTTCTAGAGCTGCGTGCAACACTAGGTCAGATGACTGCAGCACGCCCTCCAATAAAGCCCTTCCCATTCGACCACTGGAGCCGGCAATTGCAACTTTGGTCTTCTTCATGATCGCTCCCCGGGTATTATTTAAGCACTCATTTCCGTCAATCTACTCAACTTTTATTGGTGCAATCACTGCAGGTAGTACTGGCATATTGCTGTCATCAATTCGAGCTAGGCGTTCATTCTCAAAATATAGCGTCATACGCTGCCGCTCGATTAGCTTTCCATCTTTTTCGAGTCTGTACACAAAATCCCAGTGATCGGAATGAAAGGCATCATTAATCAATGGGGTGCCAATAACTGCTTGCACCTGAGGCTTCGTCATACCCACCTTAAGCTTACGTCGCATCTCTGACGTGATCATGTTACCTTGGTTGATCTCCATCTTATAGGCAGACAAGGAGGGCAGCTTAGGCACTGAAATGCCACCGCACGCAACAAGCATCATTGTGATCGCAGTGATCATAATCAGCTTGGCACGCATCATTAAAAATAATTTACAAAACATCAGTTTAGCACCCCATACTCCATCTAAAAAATGACTGCCATTATTTTGCTTTCAGCATCTCAGCTGCATGTTTTCGTGTAATCTTAGTAATCTCCACTCCACCTAACATGCGCGCAATTTCCTCAATGCGCTCTATCTCGTCGAGTATGGTCATACCACTTACTGTGGCACCATCTTTGCTTAGTTTACTCACCTTGTACTGCACATCAGCCATTGATGCAACCTGTGGTAGGTGAGTAACACACATTACTTGATGACGCCCCCCTAGACGCTTAAGTAGGGCACCAACGATCTCTGCCACGCGTCCACCTATACCACTATCAACCTCATCAAATATCAACGTTGGTACCGTAAAAACCTTGCTGGCTGCCACTTGTATCGCCAAGCCAATGCGTGACAACTCTCCACCAGAGGCAACTTTCGTCAAGCTACGCAATGGCGAACCAGGGTTAATTGCCACTTTGAAATCCAGCACCTCCAGTCCCTGCGCATTTCCCTGTGCAAGCGGCTTTAGTGTTGCCACAAAATTTCCTCCCTGCATGGCCATATCTTGCATTAAGATTGTTATTTCACGCGAAAATTTGTCGGCTGCCACTTTGCGTGCCGCACTTAACCTTGCCGCAGCAGAGTTATACAAATTACGCGCAGCAATAACATTGCTTCTCATCTCAGAAAGATTTGAAGCGTCCCCGATGTCACCCAATCTCACAATAATGTTGCGCAGAACATCTGGTAATTTTTCAGGTGCAATGCAATGCTTGCGTGATAGTTCGATTACCGCGGCTATTTGCTGCTCTTGGTCGCGCAATACCTGCGGATCAATATCCAATTTTTCAGTATAGCGTGTTAACGAATATACCACTTCTTGCAAGTCATTTTTAGCGCCCTCTAGTATGCTCAGCACATCCTTCAAGGAGGCATCAAACTCAATACCGACTCGCAAGCGGCTGATCAGCGCATTTATCTGCGTAATACAGGCAGCATCAGTTTCGTTCAACACACTCACACCAAACTGCACAACCTCCAACAAGGAGGCGGCATGAGCCAGGCGCGCATAACTGGTTTGCAATTCGACCCACGCATGCAGGTTAAAATTCAATGCCTCCAATTCACGCTTCTGAAAAAATAATAAGTTACGCTCATTGGTCAATGCTTCATTATTGTTCTCAAGTTTTTCACAATTACGATGCAATGCTTGCCACTCTGAAAATAGCTTTGTCAACGCCTCGGCTTCGCTCGTCAAGTTGGCGTATCCATCCAGTAAGTTACGTTGCGTGTCTGGAGTTAATAAAGATTGATGCTCATGCTGACCATAGATATCAAGCAAATACTTACCGGCATCGCGCATTTGTTGTAACGTAGCACTGTGTCCATTAATAAAGCCGCGTGAACGTCCATTTGCGTCTATAACTCTCCGCAACAAACATACATCCACATCACCAGCTAACTCTTGATCGTCTAGCCAGCAATGCAAATTAGAAGAACCGACTGTATCAAATTCCACGCTTATTTCGGCTCTATCACAGCCATCACGCACCATATCCACATCCCCACGTCCGCCTATCGCCAAAGATAGTGCATCTACTAAAATAGATTTCCCTGCTCCGGTTTCCCCAGTAAGGGCAGTAAAACCAGAGGTAAAGTGAAGCTCTAAGAAGTCAACAATAACAAAGTTGCGAATGCTAACAAACTTTAACATTACAGTGTTTTATTCCAGAGTAATTTTTCACGCAGCGTGCGGTAATAACTATATCCAATCGGATGCAGCAGGCAGGCAGGCTTTGTATAGCGACTCACCACCACCCTGTCATTCTTCTGCAAATCAAAGTGAGCATGACTATCGCAGTGCACCCGCACATCAGCAACGCGATGTGGCAAAATCTCTAGCAATGACTCACTTTTAACAACAATCGGACGATTGCTTAAGGTATGCGGGCAGACTGGGACAAGTGCGATCAGATCGAGTGAAGGATGAATAATTGGGCCTCCTGCAGACAACGCATACGCAGTAGATCCAGTTGGTGTTGCAACAATCAGGCCATCTGCTCGCTGTAGATAAAGATACTCGCCATCGATACGCACCTCAAATTCAATCATGCCGCTCATGTGACCACGATGCAGCACTACCTCATTGAACGCCAAGGAATTAAACACTTCGACACCATCCCGTAAGACACGGGTGAGCAAGAACATGCGCTGCTCGATAACAAAATCTCCATTTAGCATTGCCACTATCGTTTGCTGCATAGTATCAAGCGAGATATCTGTAAGGAAACCTAATCGCCCCTGATTGACCCCCACCAAGGGAATGCCGAAGGGAGCCAAAGTACGTGCAATATTTAACATGGTCCCATCACCACCAAGAACAATGGCTAAATCAACCCTCCCCCCCATTGCATCTAACTGCATCACATTAAAATTCTGTTTATTTAGATGCTCCGCCGTCATGTCATCAACCACCACAGCAATGCCCTTGGTGGAAAGCAGCTCGACTAGTCGCAATAATGGCTGAGCAATCTCTGGCGTCTTGCGCTTACCAATCAGGGCGACAGTTTTAAACGGGAGTTTCATGGCTAGGTTGAATGACTTATTTTGACAATGCCACCTTCGACATTTTAATTTGAATTAACCAATAATTCTGTCGATGTTTCGATACTTTGTGCATGAACTTCGACAGAATTCAAATACGTCTAACTCTATTAGAGCAGCTTGCTATCTGTGCATATTTTATAAATAACTTTACGTTAGCGAGTCACGCCTCCTCTTCTGCGGAGCACACCCGCAGAGTATGGGCTTGATATCACGGCAATGCTCTAACTAAACGAAATCCAACTTTATGCTCATAACGCTTAACCTCCTCGTTGCCCATTCGATACGCTGCACGCATAAAATGCGAACTGTACTTCCAGGAGCCTCCGCGAATTACACGCCCAACCGGTCTGTCATTTCCGGATATCTTTTGTATCCAGGCACTGCCATCTATTGGCGCGCCCTTGTAGTTTGCGTGGTAAGTATCCTCTGTCCACTCCCACACATTACCAAGCATGTCATACAGGCCAAAGGCATTGGGTTTAAAGCTGCCCACTGGGGATGATTGCGCACCCTCCCATGGAGTCAAAGATCCATCCCACTTAGTGGAACAATTACTGCAATTGGCATTGCTATGCCCAACATCATTACCCCAATAGTACGGAGTACTTGTATTGGCGCGAGCAGCGTATTCCCACTCCGCCTCTGTTGGCAGGCGATAATTTTTTCCTGTTTTACTCGATAACCATTGAGCATAGGCCTGAGCATCAAGCCAATTCACGCAAGAAACTGGACGAGTGTCAAATTGACTATAGCTGGAGTCCTTGCGAAACATAAATTCACTTGAATTACGACCTGCGCGGTCCTCAACTCCACCACCCTCATTGACTGCCCAACATGTTCCTGCGTCGTACTTTGTCTCACCCACAAAGATAGCATATTGGGCTCTAGTCACTTCGTACGCCCCCATGGCAAAAGAGGCGACAGCAACGCGATGTACGGGGCCCTCATCGAGGCCATGCCCAATCTCGTTATCCGGCGAGCCCATGTCAAAACTCCCCGCAGGGATAACCGTCATTTCTGGACAATCGGTACAATCTTTAAATGCCCCTTGCTTAACCTCAGATTGCTCCGGTTTATGTTGTTTGCCAGCGGCATTAAGCCGTGCCACACCCAACTGCACCATAACTTTCTTTATTACACCATCCCCGACACGAATCTCTTGCTCAAATATACGATCACTAAAAGCGTTTACCTTTTTCTGCACCCGTAGCTTTACAGTACCTTCGTTTACCTGCACATTTATTGGGCACACGCCCCTTGGCTTATCATCGACCAGCACCTCAGAATCTATATCATCAATTCCACAAATAACGCTTAGAAGTGAGCCTCTCTTATCATTGACACCTCCCATATTCGACTGCCCTACTTCTTGAAGCTTGTTTTTGCTATTCGATAACGGAACCCCCAAAATTACTTCAATGGTTTTGACCACGCCATCGCCCACGCGGACCTCTTGCTCAAATATACGCTCAGCTGGAGTGTTAGCCTTATTTTGCACAACAAGCTTTGATTTACCCTCATGCACCAAGACATCCACAGGGCATTCACCCTTAAATCTTCCATCCACAAACACCTCGGCACCGACATCTGAATTTCTGCAAGTCACACTCAGGGTTGAGTCAGCCGCGTGCAGATTAGTGGTGGACACAGCCGTCAAGGCCGTCATTATTGAAATGTAAACCAACCTCATAAATTCTCCGTTTTAATAATTTAAAAACAAGGATTCGCCTCTCCTGCAAACTTTAATCACGATTGATTACGATCAATTCGATGTGAAATACTCAATCACAACAATCCAACCGATTGAATTGCCATAGAATTAGTTGGGCTACGAAGCAAGCACTGCCATTTTAACAGTTTTCGGTTGGCAAAGCTTGGCTGTCACTGCAAGAATTTCACCACCAAAATCCATCTCAGATTGCCATCTAACGAAGTCATTTTAAAATACAAAGATGTGACATTTAAATTCATTGCGTACAACAGAATAGCTGCAATTACTACCAGGGAACTTGCGTTTTAATCATTATCACACAATGAGATACAGTCAGATATAGCCTACTTGTCAACAGTTAGCACAAACTAGGGCGGTTTTGCTATATATTATGTACACACACTATCTATACTCAAGCCCGAGTAAGACAACTGAATTTTTAAGCGTACAAACTTTTCTTTAAGAGCATCATTTTTAAAATCCAAAAAATGTCAAAAGTTCTCAACGATCGTGCACAAATTTTACTTAAGACACTGGTTGACCGCTACATCAGCAACGGTCAACCAGTTGGCTCACAAGCACTCCTGCAGTTTTCCGGCCTAGAGGTCAGTCCCGCCACTATTCGCAATGTAATGGCGAACCTAGAGGAGATGGGATTGGTAAGTAGTCCACATACCTCTGCTGGACGCGTGCCAACCGCACAAGGTTATCGTTTGTTTATCGATACGTTGATGATAGTTCAGCCACTAGATGGCACACATGTACAACAACTTAAGCACAAACTACAGCCAGACAATCCTTCTCGCCTACTCATGCAGGCATCTAATTTATTATCAGAGCTAACTAGCTTTGCGGGTGTCGTCGCCACACCAAAACGCGCCGCCATCACGGTGAGTCACGTAGAATTTTTGCGCTTATCCAAAAAAAGGGTTCTGCTGATTATAGTTATGCCAAATGATGAAGTGGAAAATCGTATCTTCACGACGCATAAAGACTATACCCAGTCCCAGCTCACCGAGGCTGGAAATTTCCTAAGTAAACACTACGCCGATTGTCCGTTTCAGGATATTCATCAACGCATGCAATCTGAATTGCACCAATTGCAGCATGAGCTAACCTCACTAATGACCGCAGCGATGGCGGCAAGCAACACGGCGATCGCACGTCAAAATGAAGATTACGTAATCAGCG
Source organism: Gallionellales bacterium UBA7399 (assembly GCA_002470125.1). Taxonomy (GTDB): domain Bacteria; phylum Pseudomonadota; class Gammaproteobacteria; order Burkholderiales; family Gallionellaceae; genus Nitrotoga. The sequence goes on from DKNB01000014.1 coordinate 8,256, forward strand.
GGGAGCGCAACTTACTATATGTCAACGATCTTTCCTCCAATATGCAGCAGCTACGTGGGCTATTTAACGTATTTGAGCAAAAAACTGAACTCCTGCAATTGCTGGATGTAAGTCATCATGCTCCGGGTGTGCACATCTTTGTTGGCAATGAATCTGGATTACCCGGACTCAGTGAGTGCAGCGTAATCAGCACGCCATATACGGTGGACGGCCAAATTGTTGGCACATTGGCAGTGGTGGGGCCAAAACGCATGAATTATGAAAAAATTGTTCCAATTGTAGACATCACATCCAAACTACTCAGCAATGCACTATCACATCATTAAGATACGATCGTAACGTACTACAAAATAATAATTTCATTAACACAAAGCATACGGTAAACATAGCTATGTCCACTCAAGCCGAGCCACCATACACCCATGGCACACCTGAAAGATGCGCTGTCCTATTGGTTAATCTAGGCACGCCAAATGCCCCAACCGTCAAAGGGGTTAAGCCTTACCTACGTCAATTCCTCAGTGATCAGCGCGTAGTGGAGATACCCAAGCTAATTTGGTGGTTCATTCTAAATGGCATCATTCTTAATGTCAGGCCAGGTAAATCTGCTGCTAAATATGCCAGCGTTTGGATGCCGGAGGGTTCACCGCTCAAAGTACACACCGAACGGCAAACTAATCTATTGCGGAACTCCCTGAGTCAACTCACTGGTGATCCATCACTCGTGGTGGACTATGCTATGCGCTATGGAAGCCCATCAATCTCTAGCACATTACAAAAACTCAAAGAGCAAAATTGTCAACGCATCTTGCTTGTTCCGATGTACCCGCAGTACGCCTCCAGTGCAACTGGCACCGTATGCGATGTTGTTTTTAGCGAACTCTCCAAACAGCGCAATATACCAGCGTTGCGCACCATTAAACATTTTCATGACAATCATGACTATATTGCAGCCATTGCGAAAAATATTCGCGAATACTGGACGCTTCATGGCCATCCAGACAAACTGGTGATGAGTTTCCACGGCCTTCCACGTTACACACTTACAAAGGGTGACCCCTACCATTGCGAATGTCAAAAAAGTGGGCGCCTCATTGCCGAGGCTTTGCAGCTCAATAAGGATCAGTACGTTGTCAGCTTTCAATCACGTTTTGGACGCACCGAATGGCTTCAACCCTACACCACCACTGTGCTCAAGAATCTTGGTGCAGAAAAAACAAGGCGGGTTGACGTAGTCTGCCCTGGATTTGTAGCCGACTGCCTAGAGACCCTGGAAGAAATTGTAATGGAAGGAAAGGAGGATTTTAAGCATGCGGGCGGCGGCAATTATCACTACATCCCCTGTCTTAACGAGCAGCCGGTCTGGATAGACGCGTTAACTAATTTAGTATTGGAAAATATGCACGGCTGGCTAAGCAAATCAAAGGTTGCCGAATTAGAGGAAAGTCGCTTAAGAGCAATGGCAATAGGTGCAGATAGCTAACTCATAAAAAACTTTGTACACCCAAAAGCATCAATAAGGTATGTCTATTCCTTAATAAAATTCTCACGGTAGAACCGCATCTCATCGATAGACTCATAAATATCAGCTAACGCCTCATGCTTGCCGTGCTTCTTTATCCCTTGAGCCACTTCCGGTTTCCAGCGTTTAGCGAGCTCCTTTAAGGTGCTCACATCTAAATTTCGATAGTGGAAATAAGTCTCCAGCTTGGGCATCCAGCGCGCAAGAAAACGTCGATCTTGGCAGATAGAATTCCCGCACATTGGCGAAGCCTGAGCGGGCACGTACCCCTCTAGAAATTCCAACATCTTAATTTCCGCCATCGCGTCATCCAAGGACGACGCTTTCACTTTATCAATAAGACCAGACTTTCCATGCGTAGACTTATTCCAGCTGTCCATGCCATCCAATACCAAATCCGCCTGATGCACCACCAAGACAGGCGCCTCAGCAATTGTATTCAAATTGCCGTCAGTAACAACAACGGCAATCTCAATAATGCGATCTACGTCTGGCAACAAGCCAGTCATTTCCATATCTATCCAGATCAAGTAATCTTTATTTTGTGCCATAATTAACCAGCCTTTCTCACGAAAAATCACTTGCCAGTGTGGCATTGTGCCACACTGGCAAGACAGGTTAATCTTTAAAGGGCGGGGAATTGCGTTGTAACATACGATCACATTTATTTATGCACCGCTACAAACCTTTAATCTAATCAGCCGAGCCGATGACCTCACTTCAATTTTCCATATTATTTATTAGCGCACTTCTCTCGACCACCTTCGTTCACATCTGGTTAGCGCGGCGTCAAATCAATCACATCCAGGCACACCGCAATGAAGTGCCGTCTTATTTTAACAGGCAAATAACTCTCCCTGAGCACCAAAAGGCAGCGGACTATACACGCGAAAAAACACAATTAACTGTTTTAATCTCACCCCTCAATGCATTGCTCCTGCTCATACTTACCATTGGCGGCGCCATTCAATGGATTTCCGATATGTGGCAAAAAATATTTACCAATTCACTTGCACAGGGCATGGCAGTCATTCTAACGGTCCTATTGTTCTCATCCTTATTAGAAATGCCATTTAGCTTCTATCGAACATTTGTCATCGAAGCCCGTTATGGGTTCAATAAAATGACACTGGCGACTTACTTAACCGATATCGTCAAAGGCTTGACATTGGGTGCCATATTGGGCCTGCCATTATTATTTGGGATGCTATGGCTAATGGAGTTTATGGGCGCCAATTGGTGGTTGTACGCCTGGGGAGCGTGGGTAACATTCAATTTGTTAATATTATTCATTTATCCGTCTTTTATTGCACCACAATTCAATAAATTCACAAAATTAACGGACGTGGCGCTCACACAGCGCATTGATGCACTCTTGCAAAAATGTGGCTTTACTGCACAGGGGTTGTTCGTAATGGATGGATCAAAGCGCACATCACATGGAAATGCATACTTCACTGGCTTTGGAACAACAAAACGAATTGTATTTTTTGACACCTTGTTAGAGCGTCTCACACCCCCAGAGATTGAGGCGGTTTTAGCGCATGAACTTGGGCACTTCAAGTGCCACCATGTACTCAAACGCATTGCGATTACATTTTTATTTAGTCTCTGCCTATTGCTGCTCATCGCAAGATTAATGCAAGAAAATTGGTTTCACACTGGACTCGGCATTATCACCCCATCAACCGCACTCACGCTTTTGTTATGCTTTATGGTGTTACCAGTGTTTAGCTTCTTATTGCACCCAATTATGAGCTACTACTCACGCAAGCATGAATTCGAAGCGGATGCCTACGCCGCACAACAAACCGATGCCTCCACTCTCGGCAATGCACTGGTTAAGATGTACCAAGACAACGCCGCAACACTAACTCCAGATCCTCTCTATTCAATGTTTTACGACTCCCACCCGCCTGCTTTAGTACGCATTGCTCAACTCAACAAACTAAAGGGGGGCGCCCATGAATAAGCTTCTTATTTTAAGCTGGCTCCTATGCAGTGCAGCACAAGGAATGCCACTCACAGATGGACGGCCGGAATTCGGAAAGAAATTATTCGATCACTACAACTGCAACAAGTGCCACAACAAAAAAATGGGAGGTGACGGGAACACAATTTTCACACGTCCGAACCGGAAGGTAACAAGTCAACAGCAACTTTCTGCACAAATTGAAGTGTGCACAAAAAATGTAGGCGCTGATTTATCAGCTCAAGAAAAAATAGATCTTGCCGCTTATCTAAACCAGAATTTCTACAAATTTAAATGAAAAAATGATAAAAAATTTTGATTTAAAAAATCAGAGGTGTGCGCCTTGCGAAGGCATCACAAAACCGTTACCTGAAAGTGATATAAGCATCCTACTTGGTAGGCTAGATGGCTGGGAACGGCATGGTCACAACATCTTCAGGGAATTTAAATTTGAAAATTACTACCAAACCATAGCATTTGTAAACGCAGTAGCATGGATTTCTCACTGCGAAGATCATCATCCAATTTTAAATGTACAGCACAATAAATGTCATGTAACGTATTTTACGCACGCCCTAAATAATCTATCTGAGAATGACTTTATCTGCGCGGCCAAGGTAAATTCCTTGCTTAAGATTTGAGCCAACTAGCCCAAGGTCAGGTAATTGCCGCTTTCAGTCGCCAATATCTGGCTGAGCTGTCCGACAAAACATTGCTATGTTGCCTGACACATGGCAAAAAAAGCGATGTGGCATGTGGCGACATCGTAGAAATTCAAAAAATCAGTGACACCCAGGGGGTAATCAAGCACGTCATTCCGCGTCAGAGCCTGTTATACCGATCAGACAAATTTAAACAAAAAATTATTGCCTCAAATATCACACAAGTCATTATAGTTGTAGCCAGCAAGCCCTTATTCAATGATGAATTACTAACACGCTGCCTTATCGCCGCGCACGATCAAAACCTTTCCATAATTATTGTATTAAATAAGTGCGACCTATCAGAGGAGGCATCGACTGCACGCCAAAAACTAGAACCATATCGCACCATTGGCTATAACGTTATTGAATTAACTGCAAAAAAAAATTGTGCCCCTCTACGGCCGTTTCTACAGGGTCACACTAGTGTGTTAATAGGGGAATCTGGCATGGGGAAATCTACTATCATCAATGAACTGATACCGAACGCACAGGCAGCAACACGTGAAATTTCAATCGCACTTAACTCAGGAAAGCACACCACCACACACGCACGTCTTTATCACCTAGACACAAAGAGTCATCTAATGGATTGCCCTGGTGTCAAAGTTTTTGGATTGCATCACTTAAATTTTAGCGCTATCGAAGCTGGATTTATTGAATTTGAAGCTTACCAAGGTCAATGTCGATTTCACAATTGTCGCCACACCAACGAACCCGGCTGCGCAATAAAGATAAAAGAGGGGGAGGGGAAAATAAACACGCGGAGATTGGCAATTTTTCAAAAGATTAGCCAAGGGGGTAGCTAGGCTGCACA
>DKNB01000061.1 GCA_002470125.1 Gallionellales bacterium UBA7399
ATCCACTTCTGGATCATTCACCACTGCAAATGCATCCTCAACCACACGACATACTCCATGTGTTACCTCTTTTGCGCGTATCTCATTTTTTTCTGCCACCGCAACAACGCGTATGGTGCGTCCCGCACGCCTAGAAATTTCTTCCGCGTTACGCAACAACACAGAGAAAGTACCAGCCCCTACGGTGCCCGCTCCTAGCAAACCTACATTCATTACCTTCATCATCGCAATCACCAAAAAATTAATTTAACCCCCATCAAATCCTTTACTTGATTTAAAAATAATAAGTTAGGAGTGATGAGGGTGCGTACGCTTTTATACGAAACCATTACTTCCCGTATCGCTTGCGGTAATACTCTAAAAAACTTGCAATGCGTCCAATGGCTTCAATCAAATCGTCTACGCTGGGTAAAAATACTATGCGAATGTGATCAGAATGTGGCCAGTTAAATCCAGTTCCCTGAACCACCAAAACCTTTTCACTTTCCAATAATTCCAGGATAAACTTCTGGTCGTCATCGATTGGATACATCTTAGGGTCAAGGCGCGGAAATAAATATAGCGCAGCTTTTGGCTTGACGCATGTAACACCCGGAATAGCGGTAAGTAGCTTATACGCCAAATCTCTTTGCTTACAAAGTCTTCCGGTTGGCGCAACCAGATCTTCAATACTTTGATAACCACCGAGTGCAGTCTGAATAGCAAATTGCCCAGGAACATTTGAGCATAGCCGCATCGAGGCCAAGATACTCAGCCCATCAATATAGTCTTGCGCATGTTCTTTTTTTCCAGACACAATCATCCAGCCAGCGCGGTAGCCGCAAGCGCGATAGTTCTTTGACAATCCATTGAACGTGACAAATAACACGTCGTCCGCCAAGGAGGCGATCGATGTATGATGCACTCCGTCATAAAGCACTTTGTCATAAATTTCATCGGCAAATACAACAAGCCTATTTATACGTGCAACCTCAATGATCTCCTGCAATATGGTATCCGGGTATACCGCACCCGTAGGATTATTTGGATTTATTAATACAATGGCGCGTGTGCTTGACGTTATCTTTCTTTTTATATCAACAATATCCGGAAGCCACCCAGCCTGCTCATCACATAAGTAATGTTGCGGCACACCACCTGCCAGAGTAACCGCAGCTGTCCAGAGTGGGTAGTCCGGTGTTGGCACCAGAACTGCATCACCGGTATTGAGAAGTCCTTGCATCGACATCACAATTAATTCAGATGCACCATTGCCAATAAATATATCCTCTAGACCAACCCCGGAAATATTCTTTTGTTGAGCGTAGTGCATGATAGCCTTGCGCGCTGCAAACAATCCTTTTGAGTCGGAATAACCAGACGAATTGGGTAGATTGTGTATCACATCCTGCTGAATTTCTTCAGGAACCTCAAAGCCAAATGATGCCAAATTGCCAATGTTTAACTTTATGACACGATGGCCGTCCTCTTCCATTTGTCTGGCGCGCACCATCACTGGGCCACGAATGTCGTAACAGACACTGGCTAGCTTAGTGGACTTCAATACAAGCGGTTCGATTGCCATATCTGAACTACCGGGTTATTTAAATTGGCTTTTGTAACTTATCATCTTAAGATCGCATCATGAATTCTCTGGATGATAGAATTGCGATGTGAATGCAGTCACATCCCGGCGCACCGTAAACCACAAAGAGTGCAATTCTATCTGAGCACAACTTGATCGGCAAACAGAGTCCAATGAAACTACACCTCAACACTCAAGCTAACAAGAACATCTTTACTGCCCACGGTGCTGACTACGTTATGGTGAACGGGAGAAAATTTGAACATTCAATAGTGGTCACACCAGAGCAAATACTTAGCGACTGGCGGCCTCAAGGTTTTGAGGGGTTGACCGAGCACCACTTCACTCACTTGCTCACCATTAAGCCAGAAATTGTGCTGCTTGGAACCGGTACACAGCAGCTCTTTCCGCATCCAAGTCTCTATCAAGAACTAACCAAATCTGGAATTGGCGTAGATAGCATGAGCACCCCTGCCGCCTGTCGCACCTACAATATTCTTATGGGCGAAGATCGCAAAGTGCTTGTCGCCATTTTGCTTTAAGTCGACGCTGATTGATGTGCGGAAACGGCGATCCCCTAACAACGAATCCACCAAATCAATCGGCCAATAATTTTTTCGCTGCGGCCACAGCCACACCATGCTGGATTGGCGCTTTTACTCTACCCAACACATCGTCCAGTGCACCCAGGCACACTAGAATATTATTCTTATTGCTGGCGTGACCCATTAAACCTATACGCCATACTTTGCCTGCCATTACACCCAAGCCTGCACCAATCTCTAATTGATAATCGTTCAACAAAATAGATCTCACGGCGGCATCATCCACCCCCTCTGGAATGGAGATGGCATTTAGTTGCGGCAAGCGCTCAGCCTCTGGCACCACAAACTTCAATCCCATTGCCTCAAGGCCAGCACGCAAAGCGAGGTGATTGCTTTTGTGACGAACCCAGGAGCTCTCTAGTCCTTCTTCTTGCAAAATAACCAATGCTTCGTGCAATCCATACAATGCATTAATTGGTGCGGTGTGATGGTAGGCACGCTTGGTTGAGCCACCCCAGTAACTCATAACTAGGTTTAAGTCCATAAACCAACTTTGCACTCTACTCTTACGATTTTTAATTTTCTCTAATGCGCGCGAACTAAAGCTAACCGGGGAAAGCCCTGGCGTACAAGAGAGACATTTCTGTGTGCCGGAATATATGGCGTCTATCTTCCATTCATCGACTTTGAGTGGCGAGCCCGCAAGTGAGGTAACTGCGTCCACAATAACCAAGCAATTATACTTGTGAGCCAAGGCCACCAAAGTTTGTGCGTCTGAGAGTGCCCCTGTTGATGTCTCTGCATGCACGAACGCAACAATTTTGGTATCTGAATTGGCCTTAAGCGCATCCTCTAGTTTTTGCGGATCAACTGCGCGCCCCCAGTCATCCTGCACCATAACTGCAACACCCCCGCAACGCTCAACGTTTTCCTTCATGCGCCCACCAAAGACACCATTTTGACACACGATAACCTTGTCGCCCGGCTCAACTAAATTGACAAAACAGGTCTCCATGCCTGCCGAGCCAGGAGCCGAAACGGGCATAGTTAGCTCATTCTCGGTCTGAAATGCATATTTTAACAACTCCTTCATTTCGTCCATCATGGCCACAAACACCGGATCAAGATGTCCAATAGTGGGGCGTGACAATGCCTCTAGTACACGCGGACTAACATCCGAAGGACCGGGGCCCATAAGGATTCGTTGCGGTGGATGAAATGATTTTATTGCCATACCGTTCTCCTAAGCGTTGTTATTAATTACGACATTTTAACTGTTGTAGGCCACAAGCTGATGAAAAATTATTGTAGCAGCTCAATCCAATGCCTCACTGGTAAGTCAGTCCCACTTTCTAAGTGCAGCTGGCAACCAATATTCGCAGTGGCAATAACGTCCGGCACACCATACTGAAGAGCACTTAATTTATTTTCCAGCAATTGATATGAAAGCTTTCTCTGCAATAAGCAGTACGTGCCCGCAGCACCACAGCAAAGGTCGCCGTCAGCGACCGGAACTACGGTATACCCGCAATTCTGCAAAATAATCTCAACAGCGCCGCGTAACTTTTGTCCGTGTTGCAGAGTGCATGGTGCCTGATAGGCGACGCGCACGCCCTGACCGACACCAGCCAATATGCTCAGATCTTCGCGATTCAGAATTTCACTTAAATCTCGCGTAAGCTCACTAATGCGCACAGCTTTGGCGGCGTAATCTGGATCATCCTTTAAGGCTATGGCGTATTCCTTCACCATCAGGCCGCACCCACTGGAGGTCATCACAATAGCTTCTGTGCCTTGTTCAATATAGGGCCACCAGGCATCAATATTACGACGCATCATATCGTGCGCACCGTCAAAATCAACCAGATGTTGATTCAGGGCACCGCAACAACCAGCTCTCGAAGCACTAACCAAGGAAATCCCCAGCTTGTCCAGTACACACGCTGCCGCAGTATTGATATTTGGCGCGGTCAGCGACTGCACACAACCCTCTAGCATTAACATGTTGCGTACATTAATCTTGTGTGGACGAGACAATGTTTTCTGTCGCTTTATAGGGATTTTACGCTGCATGGAAAGTGACAGTAGTGGGCGTACCATGCGACCAACAATCAACACTAGCGCGAAACGTCCTGGGTAGGGCAGGATGGCCAGTAGAATACGTCGTAAAAACAATTGCCACACTGAACGCGACGTGCGCTTCTCAATCACTTGTCGCCCTATATCGATCAAGCGACCATACTTAACTCCGGACGGACAGGCGGTTTCGCAAGCACGACAAGTCAAGCAGCGATCTAAATGTAATTGTGTTTTTGTGCTAGATTCATTGCCCTCCAACATCTCTTTTATCAAATAAATACGTCCACGTGGACCATCTAATTCATTTCCAAGCAACTTATAGGTAGGGCAAGTGGCATTACAAAATCCACAATGCACACAAGAACGCAATATTGAATTGGCCTCAGCAACATCAGGATTGACAAACAATTCAGGAGGGATAGCGGTTTGCATATAACTTACAGGCTTGCGTACATGCGCCCTTGATTAAAAATTTGATTTGGATCAAAACCGGCTTTTAGGCGCTCATGGATACTGCGCATAGCCGCAGTCAGTGGTTGAAATATTTCACCACTGCGCTCCCCACCTCGAAATTGAGTAACATGCCCACCCACTTTCGTCACCCGTTCTCGTATCGAGATAATAGATTCATTACTTATCAGCCAACGTTGTGCACCACCCCAATCCAGCAACCACTCTCCTGCAATCTCTAGCGGGGGGGTGGCTGGCTGAACTACCACACGATATAACAAATTTGTAGACTTAAAGAATGGTAAGCAATGTTCACGCAAGGCGTGCCAAAACAACTCCGGCTGTTCCATTACGTCACCGCCCAGGCACTCCTGCGCATACTGCACCGCCGTCTCACTACCAGAAAGTCGCAAGTAGTAGCGCCCCCCATGGTAACAAGCGGCACTCACTGGTAGCGACCGCGACAACAAAGCGCTTGCCTTTCTTATAGACTCAACTTGAGTGCACTCTTGTATCAAAGTTTTTGTCACCGCTGGGCGCGGCAAAACCTTCAGGCTAACATCAAGTAAGACTCCCAGTGTGCCATATGCGCCAACCATTAAGCGAGATACATCGTAACCAGCTACATTCTTAATAACCTGTCCGCCAAAACATACCATCTCAGCCCTACCGTTAATCAACTTGCAGCCTAGAATTGAATCTCGCACAGAGCCTAAAAACGGACGGCACGGTCCTGAAATGCCGCAGGCAATAGTGCCGCCCAAAGTAGCGTAATCACCAAAATGTGGCGGCTCAAATGCCAAAATCTGACCAGCCTCCGATAATACAGCCTCAACTTCTTTAAGAGGTGTGCCACTACGCGCGGTTATGACTAACTCACGAGGATCGTATTCAACAATCCCGCAATGTGCGCTTACGCTTAAAACCTCACCATGGGTTTCTCGCCCCAACAATGACTTGCTGCTGCCACCCTCTATTTTTAGAGGAGTCTCATTATCAACGGCGTCTCGCACCTTCTGTTGCA
>DKNB01000011.1:0-156 GCA_002470125.1 Gallionellales bacterium UBA7399
GAGGTGGTCGAAGGCCTGACCGGCTACGGTTTTTCCGCCGCCGAGTTGCGCGCCATCGACCGCGACAATGCGCTGCGCCTGATTCCGCGCCTGAAAACCTGAACCTGACACGCTGGAAGGGCTGTTTGATCGATTTTGTGTGACGCCGGTTGTCGA
>DKNB01000011.1:268-13214 GCA_002470125.1 Gallionellales bacterium UBA7399
AGCTGGTGCCGATCATGGTCGGTGGCATGGGCGTGGATATTTCAACGGTGGATCTTGCGCTCGAAGCGGCGCGCCTGGGCGGCATCGGCCATATTTCCGACGCGATGGTGCAGACGGTTTCCGACCGTCGCGACAACACCCACTTCACCAAAGAAAAGCTCAAGCTCTACAAATACAACGTCGCCAATTCCGACAAGTCGAAGGTGATGTTCGACCTCGGCCGTCTCGCCGAGGCGACGCACAACCATGTCGGCCGTGCCATGCAGGCCAAGCGTGGCGACGGCATGATCTTCGTCAACTGCATGGAAAAACTGACGATGAACGCGCCCAAGGACACGCTGCGCGTGCGCCTCGCGTCGGCGCTCGACGCCGGCATCGACGGCATCACGCTCTCCGCCGGCCTGCATCTGGGTTCGCTCGCGCTGATCGCCGACCATCCGCGCTTTCGCGACGCCAAGTTCGGCATCATCGTTTCATCGCTGCGCGCACTGCAGTTGTTCCTGCGCAAGAACGCGCGGCTCAATCGCGCGCCCGATTACATCGTCGTCGAAGGGCCGCTCGCCGGCGGCCACCTCGGTTTCGGTCTTGAAGACTGGGCACAATACGATCTGCGCACCATCGTCGTCGAGATCCTCGCGTATCTGAAGGCCGAACAGCTTGATATTCCGGTGATTCCCGCCGGCGGTATCTTCACCGGCAGCGACGCGGCGTCATATCTCGAAATCGGCGCCGCCGCGGTGCAGGTGGCGACGCGTTTCACCGCCACGCGCGAATGCGGCCTGCCCGACAAGGTCAAGCAGGAATACTTCAAGGCGGACGAAGCAGACATCGAAGTGAACATGATCTCGCCGACCGGCTATCCGATGCGCATGCTGAAGAGCAGCCCGGCGATCGGCAACGGCATCCGCCCGAACTGCGAAGCCTACGGTTACCTGCTCGACGGCAGCGGCAACTGCGCCTACATCACGGCCTACAACCGCGAAGCCGCCATACACCCGGGCGCGAAGAAGGTCGCGGTCATGGACAAAACCTGTCTGTGCACGGCGATGCGCAACTTCGACTGCTGGACCTGCGGACACAACACCTATCGCCTCAAGGACACCACGCATCGGTTGCCCGACGGGACCTACCGCATGCTCACGGCCGAGCATGTGTTTCGGGACTACCAGTTCAGCGTTGATAATAAGATTGCGTTGCCAGGAATCGCAATCGCTTAGTTGTGATGCCTTGAGGGTGGTGGTTACTGACCGAGACTGTGCCTGCCAATCACATCTGCCAGGGTGGTGTCGTCTAGGACGCTAAAAAAAGCTTTGTATGCCGCGTTCAGGCCCTTTCTGAGTTTGCAGGCGGGAAGCAATCGACACGTTTGTTTTTTTGGGTCAAAACAGTCGAGCACGTACAGGTTTTCCTCGGTCGCACGGAGGACCGACCCGATCGGGATCAGCCGGGGCTCCTTTGCTAGCTGTAGCCCCCCGTTTCTTCCGCGCACACTGTGTATAAAGCCGCTGGTGGACAGCAGGTGGACAACCTTTGTTAGGTGGCTGTGCACGATGCCGTAGTAATCTGAAACCTCTTTAATGGTAACCAGCTTATCTGGGCGCTCGCCCAGGTACACTAGGGTACGCAGGGAGTAGTCAGTAAATTTTGTGAGTTGCATATTCGTTTCAAATGTTATGAATTTAGTCTGAAGCACTTCCAAAATTATACCCATGATTTGGGTGAATTAAAAATATAGATAATGCATATTATTTACTGATAGTGCATAATGCTTGTTCGCAAATGCACTATTTGGGTAGCGGTACCGGCCATTCGAATTATAAGTTCTCGTGTGTGCCATCGCAGAATGGAACTTCGCTTGTGGCCTTGCAGCCACAGAGGTACAGCGTCTCTTTTTCTGTGATCGTAAATTTGACAGGCTTGAATCCAGTGTCGACGTGAGATCCATCGCAGAACGGCTGATTCTGTGAGCGTCCGCATGCGCACCAAGCATACTCCCCCGCCTCTAGTTCAACCTTAAATGGACTTTTTTTAACGCACACAGCTTTCGTCATGATGACCCCCTATAAAAGATACATGTTGTAAATATAAATATGGAATGCAGTTACGTAGAGACAGTCATACACTAGCACGGTAACAGCATTGGGCGTGGAACATTTATTCCATTAGAGAGGGTGTGTTATTGACGTAGGGCCCGAAATAAAAATGTATAATTCTTCGATTGTAATTCCGTCTGAGTGAGTGGTTTGGTTGTGTTCAGCAAGGCCGAGTTCGTGCTGTTTGGCGACAACGCACCCCGCTCAGGCCACTTTGAAATTTGTTAGTGATTATTGGGTTGAGTCATGCCATACAATTCTACGCTCCCATCTGAATTTGTTACCTGGTTCCGTTGGGTTGCGCCATACATAAACGCCTTCCGTGGCCGGACCTTTGTGGTTGCGTTTGGCGGTGAGGTGGTGGCAGATGGTAAATTCATCGAGCTGACTCACGATCTAAGCCTACTCTCCAGCCTGGGGGTTCGCCTTGTCCTAGTGCACGGCGCCCGTCCGCAAATCGAAAATCATTTGTCACGCAATAACCTTGAAGATCATTACCACCACGGGATTCGTTTGACTAACCCAGAGACCATGCAGTGTGTGAAGGAGGCGGTGGGCCGTGTGCGGATAGAGATTGAGGCGCTGCTATCGATGGGTCTCATGAATTCACCGATGGCCAACGCCGACATCCGCGTGGCGGGCGGAAATTTTATCACCGCGCAACCGATCGGTGTCGTTCAGGGTGTAGACTTGTTGCATGCTGGAAGTGTGCGCAAGGTGGACGTGACAGCGATCAGAGACCGACTTTCGCATAACGAGGTGGTCCTTATTTCACCGCTTGGCTATTCACCCACCGGCGAGGTGTTTAACCTCACCCTGGAGGATGTGGCGACACATACCGCGATCGCACTGAATGCAGAGAAGCTCATTTTTTTAATGGATGCTGACGGCGTGCAGGATGGGCAGGGCAACCTGCTTCGCGAGCTAACCGTGGCCGATATTGATACGATTTTGTCGGGTCAGAACAGTCTGTCAGAGGACGCGTCACTGTTCCTGCCGTGTGCCGTTCAGGCCTGCGAGGCCGGCGTGGCACGCACGCACCTTATTAGTCGTCATGTCGACGGCGCTATCCTACAAGAGCTGTTTAGCGATGTTGGTATTGGTAGTATGGTGGTCAAGGGTGCGCTAAACGCACTGCGTGGTGCCACCATCAATGATGTGGGTGGCATCTTACAGTTGCTGCAGCCACTAGAGGCCAGTGGCATGTTGGTGCGACGCGGCCGCGATCGGCTGGAGCGTGAGATTGAACGCTTTGTGGTGCTGGAGCACGATCGTCGCGTGGTCGGATGTGCTGCGCTGTATCCGTTTATCGAAGAGCGGGCGGCCGAGCTCGCCTGTCTTGCCGTGCAAGACGGCTACCATAAGCGTGGCTATGGTGATGCGCTGCTTAATCGCATTATTGCAGAGGCGCAAGCGCAGGGCCTGAGCAGACTATTTGTCTTGACCACGCATGCCGCCCATTGGTTTGTGGAGCGCGGCTTTAGGGAGGCCGATGTTGGGCATCTGCCCACACAGAAAAAATTACTTTACAACTACCAGCGTTGCTCGAAGGTCTTTGTGAGGGACCTGTAACGGGTCAAATAGCTTGCGTTAAATAATTGGAGGATTTGTTGATGACGAGGACCGTGCACTGTGTAAAATTGGATCGTGAGGCAGAGGGATTGGAGCGCGCACCGTACCCCGGTGAGCTTGGCAAGCGTATTTTTGATCAGGTATCAAAAGAGGCCTGGGCCGCGTGGCTTAAGCATCAAACCATGCTCGTAAATGAAAATCGATTGAATCTTGCAGAGGCGCATGCTCGCAAGTACCTTGCCCAACAAATGGAAAATCATTTTTTTGGAGATGGTGCAGAGATGCCATCCGGTTACGTGCCGCAGGGGTAGTAACGGTAGTTTTGGACCACCCAGAGTTCTGGGTTGCTGACTTTATGGGATGCGGAGAGGGCGGCTACTTTGGAGCGGATAGCCAGCTTGAGATCATCTTTGCGAGCACGATCGCATCGGGTGTTACGGTGGGACGCCCTGCGGCAGTCGATGGTAGGGGCAGCTGCCGACGATCGGCAACATAAAAGCTAAGTGCGGTTTCGAGCGCCTCGCTGGCGCATTGTAGTGCTTCATCCTTGTCGTCACCCTGGGTGACGGCTTCGGGCACGTCGGGGAAGGTTACAACAAAGCCACCCTCCTCGGCAGGAATTAATTCCACTGGATACTCAAACATCGTAAACCCCTTAATCTAGCCCCAGCTGTTTTTTGATGTAGGCCACGGTGTGTGTCTTGAGCTTGCTGTTGTGCATGGGCAAGACAGCCTGCTGACCGCCAAGGCTCACCTTGAGGTGGGACCCCTGGCCTGGTTGAAAGGCGGCTCCACGCTCAGCAAGCCATTGCTTAAATTCGTTGCTATCCATGCGCCAAATTTAACAGAAACACCCCCACATGGTCAAACTTTCGACCATCAACAAGTGCGCATTTTATAAATGTTTATCGCGTGTGAGACATTGTGGGTTGTGGTGAGTGCGTAGGTCTAGTTGGTTCCACCCGTGGTAAAATTGCCGTGAAGCTGGCTAGGCAGTCGCCGCGTTTGCATGTGGAACGGGGAGGAAAGTCCGGGCTCCGTAGAGCAAGATGCCGGCTAACGACCGGACACCGTGAGGTGATGAACAGTGCCACAGAGAATAGTCTGCCAAACTTCTGAAAGGAAGCGGCGATGGTGAAACGGCGGGGTAAGAGCCCACCGCGGACGTGGTAACACGGACGGCACGGTAAACTCCATCTGGAGCAAGACCAAATAGGCAGGCTATGAAGCTGCTCGCTGAGCCTGCGGGTAGGTTGCTTGAGCGTACGGGCAACCGTGCGCCTAGAGGAATGACTGTCCACGACAGAACCCGGCTTATCGGCTAGCTTCACCTGATTCTAATGGGCACCCAGCGCAATAATGTTGGCGATGTGCGTCGTTTGGGCGGCGCTGGCATTGCCTTCTGGCCGCTCGTGCCATGCTTCAATGTGTCATATCTCAAGGGGCTTTCGTCCCGTGGTGCTGGCAGCCGCAGCGTCACTCTAGCCGGCCAACCGCTTATCATCATAAATAACTTCAGCATTACCATGCAATCCTTTATTTTTTAAGGCAATTAAATTTACATCAACTTTTTCTCCTAACTGCTTGTCGCACAAAGAAAAAACCTGTTTTATTGCTTGACCCAGCCCGCTTTTTTCAATATAGTGAACACAAGTGGGAAAAAGTGGGTTTTTGTGGGTGATATCAACAGGGTTGCGAATGATGTTTCAAGGAGCGACACAACTCAATTTAGACAGCAAGGGCAGACTCACGGTGCCAGCCAGGCACCGTGATATTTTGGCTGCGCATTTTGCGGGCCAACTGGTTCTGACCGCAGACGCAGACGGCTGCTTGCTGTGCTACCCAGAGCCAGAGTGGCTGCCAATACGCGACAAGCTACTCAAGCTTTCCTCTCTCAATCCTCGTATACGCGCACTGCAACGACGTCTGATTGGGTACGCTGAAAATGTAGAAATGGATGCGGCGGGGCGCGTGCTCATTTCCCCATCTCTGCGTGGGTATGCGACGCTAGACAAGCGCGTGGTGCTGATTGGGCAGGGCAATAAACTAGAATTGTGGGACGAGAAAAAGTGGGCGGCACAGCAAGAGGCGTCACTGTCTTTTGTGCATGGCGAGCTCCCTCAGGAACTGGAGGGCTTCACGTTGTGAGCGCCAACATGTCTCACGCAACCAAATCATTGCATGAGACGGTTTTGTTGAATGAGGCTGTCGAAGCGTTGCAACTAAAGCCGAATGGCATTTATGTGGATGGAACCTTTGGGCGCGGTGGGCACAGTCGGCTGATACTACAAAAACTGAATGCTGCCGGCCGCCTGATTGCGCTGGACAAAGACCCCGCGGCAGTGAGCGCCGCGCAAGAAATTGCTGACCCACGCTTTGTTATAGCGCACAGCGGGTTTGCTCACCTAACTGAGTTGCTAAATGGGCTAGCGGTTACAAAAATAGATGGCGTGCTGCTTGACCTGGGGGTGTCCTCACCACAGCTAGATGACCAGCAGCGCGGCTTTAGCTTTCGTTTTGATGCGCCATTAGATATGCGCATGGATACCAGTGTCGGACAAACTGCAGCGGAATGGCTGGCTAATGTAGACGAAGGCTTGCTTGAGGAGGTGATACGTGATTATGGCGAAGAACGTTTTGCTAAGCAGATTGCACGAGCACTCGTTGCCGCACGTCAGGACCGTTCCATCGTCACCACGCATCAGCTCAGCGAGATTGTTGCCCAGGCAGTGCGTACGCGTGAGCCCGGTAAAAATCCAGCAACACGCACCTTTCAGGCCATACGAATTTATCTCAACCAAGAGCTCGAAGAGCTTGCAAGAATTCTTCCGCAGTGTGTGGATTGCTTGAGCGTGGGGGGGCGTATCGTGGTCATTAGCTTTCATTCATTAGAAGATCGCACGGTAAAGCATTTTTTGCGCGACATGGCGCAGGGCGACAAGCTGCCACGTGGGGTACCCATTCGCGCTGCAGATATTCCGACTGGAAGGCTACGCTTGATTGGCAAGGCGCTGCACGCAACCTCACAAGAAGTGGCCCGAAACCCCCGCGCACGTAGTGCGGTGATGCGTGTAGCCGAACGGGTGGGAGATGCGTGTGGCTAGAGTGCATATCTTGCTCGTGCTTGCAGTGATCGGTTGCGCACTCTATGTCGTGATGTCGCAGCACAAGGCACGCAACCTGCTCGCCGAGTTGCAGCAAGAGACGGACCGCGCGCAGCAGATGGAGGTTGAGTGGGGGCAGCTGCAGCTTGAGCAAAGCACCTGGGCAATGCCGGCACGGGTAGACAAAATCGCTGTTAATAAACTACAAATGCGAGCGCCAAAAGGCCAGCAGACCAGGCTTATCTATTCCAAAGGCTCGCACGAGTCGTCGGTGCGGCCATGAATTACTTCAAGAGCACACAAACTAAGAAACTTGTAACCCTGCCGGCCTGGCGTTCGCGGCTGCTATTCATATTGTTGTTAGCGGGTATGGGCATTCTCATTTTGCGTGCAGCGTACCTGCAGAGCATTAACAATAACTTTTTACAGCAAAAAGGTAACGCACGATCCAGCCATGTCATGGCCATTAGTGCACACCGTGGCATGATTGCCGACCGCCACGGTGAGCCGCTTGCCATCAGCACCCCGGTGGAATCTATTGGGGTCAATCCGCAGGATGTGGAGGTGACGCCGCAACAGCTCAATCAGCTGGCACGGATAATGAGTATGGACATCAAGGAGGTTAAGCGTCGCCTGCTTGACACTACGCATGACTTCGTTCATCTGCAGCGTCAATTGCCGCCCGCCCAGGTTGAGCAAATTGTAAAACTGGGTGTACCAGGCCTGCTGTTGCAGCGTGAGTATCGTCGATATTACCCAGGCGGAGAGGTGACAGCGCACCTGATCGGCTTTACCAGTGTTGACGACAATGGCCAAGAGGGGCTGGAGCTGGCATTGCAGAGTCAGCTGGGTGGCAAGGCCGGTAGCCAGCGCGTAATTCAAGATCGCAAGGGCCATATCGCTGAAGATATTGCAAACATTCGTCTGCCCAAGCCAGGCAACAACATAGCGCTGAGTGTGGATAGCAAAATTCAATATCTGGCATACCGTGAAATAAAATCAGCGGTCGAGCAGCACAACGCCCAGTCCGGTTCAATTGTGGTGCTCGACGCTCAAAGCGGTGAGGTTCTGGCGCTAGCTAATTGGCCAAGTTACAACCCAAATAATCGTACAAAACCGAGCTTTCAGGTGTTGCGCAACCATGCCGTAACCGATCTATTTGAGCCAGGGTCTACGCTCAAGCCGTTCACCGTTGCCACAGCGTTGGAGGTGGGTAAATATACGCCAGATAGCGTCATTAATATTGAGAATGGGGTGTTCCGAATTGGCAAGCATGCAATTCATGACACGCACCCCAAAAAGACTCTGCTTACCGTGTCGGAGGTGATCCAGCTGTCCAGTAATGTGGGTGCCGCCAAGATTGCACTGTCGCTGTCGCCAGAAATGGTTTGGCGAGGCCTGAATGATAGCGGCTTTGGTGCACAAGCCGGCAGCGGCTTTCCTGGTGAGGCGGCAGGCAAGTTACATGATCACACGAAGTGGAAACCTGTTGATCAGGCCGCCATATCCTATGGCCACAACATTTCCGTCAGCCTGCTGCAGTTGGCACGTGCATACACTGTATTTGCGAACAATGGTGAGCTGAAGCCGGTGTCGTGGCTGAAGCTGGATAAACCCGCAAGCGGCAAGAGAGTGTATTCCGATGCTACCGCACACAAAATGCTCGCGATGCTGGAACGGGTGGTGTCACCTGAGGGTACCGCACCATTGGCACAGGTCAACGGCTACCGTGTGGCAGGTAAGACGGGGACCGCACACAAGGTGATCGGTGGTCATTACAGCCCCAATCGATATATTTCTTCTTTTGTTGGGATGGCACCCGCGTCTAGCCCGCGACTGATTGTGGCGGTAATGCTTGATGCTCCAGCAAAGGGACAGTACTACGGCGGCATAGTTGCCGCACCGGTGTTTAGCAGTGTAATGGGCGCTGCACTGCGTCAGCTTAATGTGCCAAACGATAAGCCACTCGGGAATATTTTGATGCCGCCAACGGAAATCGTGAGGGAGGAGGTATGAGCGTGTGCCCCAGCCTTATCACCTCTCTCGGCGTACCGATTACTAGATTGGTGGCAGATAGCCGCGCGGTCAAACCAAACGACACATTTGTTGCTTACCCAGGTGACCAGGCAGACGGGCGGCAATTCATTCAACAGGCTATCGCCAATGGCGCCAATGCTGTGATATGGGAAGCGAAAGGATTCAGCTGGGATAAGGCGTGGCAGCTTCCAAACCTGGCAGTTTCTGATTTGCGTTTGCACGCCGGAGAAATTGCTGATTATGTATACAACAGCCCATCTAAAAAGATGTGGGTAATGGGTGTTACGGGCACCAACGGCAAGACCTCGTGCAGCCAATGGATAGCACAATCACTTTGTGCTCTAGGGAAAAAAACCGCATTGATTGGGACCCTGGGTAACGGCTTTCCTCTGATGTTGGAACCCACCTTAAATACCACACCCGATGCGATTGTCATTCACGGGCTACTGGCCGATTACCTGGCGCAGGATGGACAGGCGGTGGCAATGGAGGTGTCCTCTCACGCCTTGGATCAGGGGCGCGTGAGTGGGGTGAAGTACGACGTGGCACTACTCACAAATCTCAGTCTAGATCACCTTGATTATCACGGTGACATGAAAAGCTATGCGACCGCAAAGCGGCGCCTGTTTGATTGGGAGGGACTTAAATATGCTGTGCTTAACCTGGATGATGCATTTGGCGCAGAGCTTGCCGAACAATTGCAGGGCAAAGGGGTGGAGGTGGTGGGCTACGGCATGAATGATGCCGCCTTGGTTTTGGCCGAGAGCCTTGGTCTCCGTATGATTTATGGCGGAGCTCTACGCATGCATGCGCAAGGATTCAGCTTAAAAATACACTCCAGCTGGGGCGGCGGCGAGCTACACGGCAAGCCGGTTGGGAGATTCAACGCCGCTAATTTGCTGGGCGTTATGGCGGTGTTGTTAGTGAGCGGCGTAACGCCAAGTGATGCGTTACGTGAGCTATCGCAGGTCCACCCAGTCCCTGGCCGCATGCAGGCCCTTGGCGGCGACCAGACGCCCACCGTGGTGGTGGATTATGCGCACACCCCGGATGCGCTCGAGAAAGTCTTACAGGCCTTGCGTGAGGCAATTGAATGCGAGAGCGGCGCCAATGACGGCAGATTGATTTGCGTGTTCGGGTGCGGGGGCGATCGTGATCGTGGCAAGCGCCAGATGATGGGTGCCATTGCAGCAAAATTGGCAGACGTTGTCATTGTGACTAACGACAATCCGCGCAGCGAGTCACCCCTCGATATTATTTCAGCCATTGTGTCCGGCATTGTGTCCGAGACAAAAAATAAAAACACATATCAGGTCATCGAGGATCGTGCTTTGGCCATAAAGCAGGCGGTACTCGGCGCGCACGCGACGGACACCGTCTTGATTGCAGGGAAAGGGCATGAGCTGTATCAAGAAATACAGGGGACAAGGTATCCGTTCAACGACCTAGAGGCTGCGCAGCAAGCGCTACTAAGTTGGCATCAGGTGGCGCAATCATGATGAGCCTCTCAGAGGCTGCGCAAGCCTTGGGTTGCGAGCTTATTGGAGGCGACATTCGCTTTACCGCTGTGTCTAGTGATAGCCGAACAATTAATGCGGGCGACTTGTTTGTGGCGCTGCAGGGGGAGCACTTCGATGGCACCACATTTGTTGCCGATGCCTGCAAAAATGGTGCAGCTGCCGCGTTGGTTAGTGGAGAGAGCTATCGAAACATTGAGCCGCCTTGTCCGCTGCTCCTGGTCGAAGATACACGCTTGGCATTGGGGCGCCTGGCAGCTTACTGGCGTTCGCGGTTCAGCATCCCCATGGTGGCAGTGACCGGCAGCAACGGAAAGACCACAGTCAAGGAGATGTTGGCAGATGTGTTGCGAGCGGCAACAGCCGATGACGGTGCAGTGCTGGCAACACTTGGGAACCTTAATAACGATATTGGCGTGCCGTTGACCTTGCTGAAGTTGCGAGCCGAGCATCGCTATGCGGTAATCGAGATGGGCATGAATCACGCCGGAGAGATTGAATACCTGACCGGACTGACTCGACCAGATATTGCGATTATTACTAATGCGGGTAGTGCGCATTTGGCAGGGCTGGGCTCTGTAGAGGCAGTGGCAAGAGCCAAGGGTGAGATTTTGACGGGACTATCTTCCCATGGCACCGCAATCCTTAATGCGGACGATATTCACGAGCCATTGTGGCGTGGGCTGGTGAAAGAACGTGCGCTTATCGAGTTTGGTTTGGGGAGCGGTGCCGCAGTTCACGCACAATGGCAGGAAAAAAATAATGGCATGCACATGGAGGTGAGTGTGCCGCATGATCGGTTCGATGTTCAGATGAAAGTGCTTGGCGAGCACAACGTTCTTAATGCCATGGCAGCCACTGCGGCAGCTCTGGCCTTGAAGGTGTCTTTATTGGCCATCAAGACTGGACTAGAGAAATTTTCTGGCGTGGCCGCACGTTTGCAATTTAAGGATGCGCTGCATGGCGCGACATTGATAGACGACACGTACAACGCCAACCCAGCCTCACTGTATGCCGCGCTAAATGTGCTGACGAGACGCTCCGGTAAAAAAATACTCGTTTTGGGTGACATGGGGGAGCTGGGGGATGATGGCGTGCGCCTGCATAGTGAAATTGGTGCGGATATCCGCCGTTTCGGGGTGGGTAAATTATTGGCGTTGGGCAAATTGACGTCCTATGCGGTAGATGCGTTTGGTGTGGGCGCAAGCCATTTTGAACGAATTGAAGATTTGCTCGGTGTACTGGATGAAGATTTGGATGCCAGTAGCACTGTTCTGGTTAAGGGCTCACGTTTTATGCGTATGGAGCGCGTGGTGCAGTACTGCACAAAATTTAATCAATCAGAAGAGAGGGGGGGCAAGAAGAAAGACAAGGTTGTCACGCAAGCCGCTTCAGCCTTCGTAGGTCATCCCACTGTGGTGGATCGAGGAAATAATGCTACTTAATCTCACGCAATGGCTGTCCCACTACAACAGTGCATTTAGTGTATTTAACTACATAACATTGCGCGCCGTTTTGGCGGCCATGACGGCACTGGTAATTTCTTTTCTGATAGGGCCAATGATGATACGCAAGCTGATTGCTTATAAGATTGGTCAGGCGGTGCGCGATGATGGTCCGCAATCACACCTTATAAAAACGGGCACCCCAACAATGGGTGGCGTGTTAATTCTCGCGTCCATAGCCATCACCACCTTGCTGTGGGCTGATCTAAGCAACCAGTATATCTGGCTGGTATTCCTCACTACCATGGGGTTTGGTGTAATTGGCTGGGTAGACGACTACCGTAAGGTGGTACAAAAGAGTTCAAAGGGGCTGTCTGCAAAGGCCAAAATGTTCTGGCAGTCTATTATCGCGGTGGCGGTGGCGGTGTATCTGTGGCAACACGCCAGTCAGCCTGTGCACACCGAGTTGATCGTGCCATTCTTCAAACACCTAACTTTCCCACTGACAGCATTTGCCTTTATCTCGCTAACCTATCTGGTTGTTGTTGGTACTAGTAATGCGGTCAATCTAACAGATGGCCTAGATGGCCTAGCGATTATGCCTGCAGTCATGATCAGTAGTGCGCTGGCCATGTTTGCGTATGTTGCTGGCCACATGGTGTTTGCTAAATATCTTGGCGTTCCACATGTCCCTGGTGCGAGTGAGCTGGCGGTATTTTGTGGCGCAATTGCGGGGGCGGGACTGGCATTCTTGTGGTTTAACGCATATCCAGCCGAGGTGTTCATGGGGGACGTGGGAGCGCTGGCACTGGGAGCAGGGATGGGTACGGTGGCAGTAATTGTGCGTCAAGAAATCGTGCTGCTTATTATGGGTGGGGTGTTTGTGCTGGAAACCCTGTCTGTAGTTATCCAAGTTTCCTCGTTTAAGTTGACCGGCAAGCGCGTCTTTCGCATGGCGCCGCTTCATCATCATTACGAACTAAAGGGCTGGAAAGAAAATCAAGTGGTCGTTCGATTTTGGATTATCACGATGATGCTGGTGCTAGTCGGACTCGCAACGTTAAAGCTACGATAATGAAATTAGAGAATAAATTGGTTCTGGTTCTTGGGCTCGGTGAGACCGGATTGTCGCTTGTGCGCTGGCTTAGCGCACAAGGTGCACGAGTGCGCGCCGCAGA
>DKNB01000005.1:0-883 GCA_002470125.1 Gallionellales bacterium UBA7399
GGGCCTCCGTTAGCTGCTCGTTAACCTGGGCCTCATCCATTTTTTTCTTTTGACGCAACTTAGTCTCTAGTGCCTTAACCTCTTCGGGGGGGATCTTGCCCACCGCCGCGTTGACCTCTTCAAACTCGCTGAGCTTTACCCGATTGACACCAGGCACGGTGAACACCTGCTTGGTCTCCGTATCCACGTACATCTCAATAGCGTCTGCCGAAATTGTGGCACCGCCCAGCGCGACCAGTGTCGCGACCGAGAGTGCGGCCTGTCGTATCCTAACTCTGTAGCTGGGCATAAGCTTGATGTTATTCGGTGCTCGCATTTTTCTTCCTCACAGTATTTATGGGTCGTCCAACCCAAGACCATTCCTGGGTTATTTTTTCAGTTGCGAGCGCGATTCTAATGACCGAATGTGACAGTATTGTGACAACGCTCACCTAAATTAATAATTTTTTTCATGAGCTATATGCACGTCATCCATGCTGAGCAAGCACTCCTGTTGCCACTCCTCGGCCGCCCTGTCTGTTGATTCAGTGGCGGCTGCCCTCTGGATGATCTAAACTCATGCCGGCAAAGACACGTTAGATCTGTCAAATAACCTTTAAAGTTTTATGCCCAACACCAATTTGCTTAGCCGCTCTCGCTCCGCTGTCTGGCACCCCTGCACACAGATGAAACACCACGAGACCCTACCGCTTGTTCCGATACAGCGTGGCCAGGGGGTGTGGCTCTATGACTTCGATGGCAAGCGTTACCTGGACGCGGTAAGTTCGTGGTGGGTAAACCTGTTCGGGCACTGCAATCCGCACATCAACGCCGCGATTACTCATCAACTGGGACAGTTAGAGCACGTGATGCTGGCCGGCTTCACTCACGAGCCGGTAGTGCA
>DKNB01000005.1:898-3670 GCA_002470125.1 Gallionellales bacterium UBA7399
GCACTCAAAATGAGCGTGCACTACTGGCGCAACATTGACCAGCCACACAAAAATAGCTTCGTCAGCCTAAAACACAGTTACCACGGGGAGACGCTGGGGGCGCTGTCGGTAACCGACATCGCTATGTTCAAGGGCGAGTACGGTGCACTACTCGGACAACACGCGACCGTATTAAATCCGGACTGGCGCAACGCAGGGCCTGAGGAGTCCGCACGAGACTATGCCGTACGCTGTGCCGCGCAGCTTGAGGCACACCTACAAGAGCATCACCACAGCATAGCCGCCCTCATTATTGAGCCACTGGTACAAGGGGCCGCGGGCATGGCCATGTACCATCCAATTTATCTAACGCGTGCGCGTGCGTTATGCGACCAGTACGACATACACCTCATTGTTGATGAAATTGCGGTGGGAATGGGGCGGACGGGGACAATGTTTGCCTGCGAACAGGCAGAGGCGTGCGACGGTGCGTCCGGAATCTCACCCGACTTCCTATGCCTATCCAAGGGCCTTAGTGGGGGCTACCTGCCGCTATCTGTGGTGATGACAACAGACACGATCTACCGCTCGTTTTACGATGACCGCCTCGCGCGCGGATTTTTGCACTCTCACTCCTACACCGGAAATCCATTGGCATGCCGTGCGGCGTTAGCCACCCTAGAGATTTTTGAGCAAGACAATGTTATTGCGACCAACAAGGGCAGGGCCGCCTACCTTAACCAGGTCAGTCAGCCCCTGCGTGACCACCCGCAGGTTAAAAATTTCCGCAACACGGGCATGATCTGGGCGTTTGAGGTAAGCAGTCCGCACGACGACTTCGCGCTACGCTGCTTCCAGCTCGCCCTAGACCGGGGACTGCTATTGCGCCCTATGGGCAAGACCATATACTTCATGCCCCCCTATGTCATCAACGAGGCAGAAATGGATGCGCTGGCTGAGCACACCCTGGCTGTCGTCGCAGCGACCACGTAGCCAACATTAAAATGCACGCCACCTCAAAAAAATATAGCCGCCGCCGAGATGCGCTCGTGGGGTCAATTCGAATTCTGTTGGCCGTCCTGTGCCTCGCCGCCGATGCTCGTGCTGCCGCACTGCCGCCCACCGTGCTGGAAGCCCTACGAGCGGCGCACATCCCGCTTGAGAGTGTCGGCGTAGAGGTACGCGAAGTAACGGCAGGCAAGCCGCTTATTAGTATCAACGCCCAGCAACCAATGAATCCGGCGTCTACCATGAAGCTGCTCACCACCTACGCTGGGCTGGAGCTCCTAGGCTCGGCATACAGCTGGAAGACGGAGGCCTATCTCAATGGCAAGTTAGACCACGGCGTCCTGCATGGCGATCTAATCTTACGGGGTTACGGTGACCCCAAGTTCACGCTAGAGCAACTATGGTTATGGCTACATGAGCTCCGGGGTCGTGGCTTACGCGAAATCCACGGCGACTTAGTTTTGGATCACAGCGCGTTCCAACTTGCAGCACACAACCCCGCAGAATTCGACAACGAGCCCACGCGCCCCTACAACACCGGGCCAGATGCGCTGCTAATAAACTTCAACGCCATAAACCTGCGCTTCATTCCGGAGGGTGAGCTCGTAAAAATTGTAAGCACACCGGATCTGGCTGACATCGAGCTTGTTAATAACGTCACCACGACAGCATCGCGCGTAAATTGCGCCGACTGGGATGACTCGATCGCCTTGCAGCTGCAGAACAACAGTCTCGTTGCGCGCGGCGTCTTCCCAACCCAGTGCGGTGAGCGTGAGCGAAACTTTAGCCCGCTGCCCCACCCAAGGTACCTGCATGCCGTGTTTCGCGTGCTGTGGAAAGAGATGGGTGGATCACTACACGGCACATTGCGTGAAGGCACGACCCCACTCAGCGCGACCTTGTTTGCCACGCACCACTCGCCACCACTAAGTGAATTAATTCGCGACATAAATAAATTTAGCAACAACGTCATGGCGCGCCAGCTGTTTCTAAGCCTGGGGGGGCGCCCCGAAACACCCGCCAACCTTTCTGACAGCAAGCTGGCCATAGCGAGCTGGCTATCACACAAAGACCTGCACTTCCCTGAGCTGGTGTTAGAAAACGGCGCCGGTCTTTCGCGCCAGGAGCGCATCAGCCCACACAGCCTGGCCTCTTTATTGCAAAGCGCGCAGCTCAGCCCGCTGTCGGCCGAGTTTGAGTCATCCCTGCCCATCGTGGGGGTAGACGGCACCCTCAAGAAACGCCTAACCGACAGCAGCGCCGTCAACCACGCCCACCTAAAGACCGGCTCGCTAGAAGGCGTGCAGTCCATTGCCGGCTATGTGCACTCACGCAGCGGAAAAAAATGGATTTTGGTTTTCTTGATTAACCACCCCCATGCCGCGGCAGGGCGGGCGGCACAAAATGCGCTAGTGGAGTGGGTGCAGCAGCAATAGCCGCCCAATCCTTGCTAGCACGAGCGAGCAGGCTGACCCTGTGCTGGCTGCTATAATTCGCAAACACCTTACTTAGCTCGCTCACTATGCATACGCTCATCTGTGGCTCCCTGGCTTACGACATCATCATGGTGTTTGATGATCAGTTTAAGAATCACATCCTGCCGGAGCAGATCCATATCCTAAACGTCTCCTTCTTGGTGCCAGAGATGCGTCGCGAGTACGGCGGCTGCGCAGGAAATATTGCCTACAATTTAAATCTACTTGGCGGCAGCCCACTAATCATGGCGACGGTGGGCGACGACTTCGACTCATACGCCTCTCGCCTAGACACGTTAGGGCTTTCCCA
>DKNB01000005.1:3730-6727 GCA_002470125.1 Gallionellales bacterium UBA7399
CAGATTACCGCCTTCCACCCTGGCGCGATGGGGTTCTCCGAGCAAAATCACGTGCTCGACGCCCAAGGGGTTGCGCTCGGCATTGTTTCGCCCGATGGGCGCGCTGGCATGCTGCAGCACGCGCATGAATTTCACGCGGCAGGCATCCCGTTTATGTTCGATCCGGGCCAGGGCATCCCAATGTTTGGCAGCGATGAGCTATTAAATTTTGTGCGGCAGGCAGACTACGTGACGGTAAACGATTACGAGGCAAAACTATTTCAGGACAAGACCGGCAAAACCATTGAGGAGCTCAGCAAGCTCACTCGCGCCTTCATTGTTACCCTCGGCGCACAAGGGTCCATTATCTATGCGAACGGAAAAGAGATGCGCATCCCCACGCCCACAGCCACAAAGTTGCTGGACCCGACGGGATGCGGGGACGCCTATCGTGCTGGTCTGCTATACGGCATTCAGAAGGGCTGGGACTGGGACACCACCGGGCGCCTCGCCTCCTTGCTGGGCTCACTAAAGATTGCCAGTCGTGGCGGGCAAAATCACAAACAGACCCGAGAAGAAATTGTCGCCTTGTTTCAGCAACACTTCGGCTACTCCATCAGCCTGTAGTCTTTGCGTGGGGTGGTGCGCCCCCAAGAATTTTATGGGCGCTCAATATTGATAGCCATGACGCCTAAGGGCCACAAGCGTGTCGTGCTTATTTGGCCTTGACGCCAATGACAATGACTACACCTTTCTGATTGTTGTTCACTGGCTTGGAGAGACCCTCCAGATCGCCCGAGTTGGCAACTATTTTTCCAGATTTTGATATACGTGCACCAACAATAACCTTGGCCTCGGAAGACAGGTTCAGGCCTGGCACCATCGCCATGCTATCGTCTAACGTAAACACCAGCGGCAGGTCCTTAACCGTCTTGCGCAAAACTGCCAGCGGCGGCTTGCGCCCGCCTTCCACGGCACGAGCAAAAACAAAAACTGTGTCTGTTTCGGCAACCTGTGTCTTGAGTGCTGGATCAAGGCTAATCGTTCCACTCACCGATCCATCCACCGCCTTTGACGGGGCGGCGGTACTCGCCACCGATCCGGCTGATGGGTGCGCGGCCAATCCACGTGCCTCAGCAATGCTGCCCTTAATTGAGGAAACCACAGGAGAGTCTGCCGGTATCAGGCCAAGAATTTTTTGCCACGAACTTATGGCACCCTGATAGTCTTTTCGCTCGAAAGCGGCAGAGCCCGCCAAGGACAGCGCCTTAAGATTAACGGGGTCCACCTGCAGCGCCCGCTGAATCATCTTTTCTGGCTCGCCCTGCAGCGTCTGCTTGAGCATGGCCAGTATGTCGGCATAGTCGGCCAGCACAAAGGCATTATTTGGTTGTAGTGCGACCGCACGGGAGTAGGCGATGCTGGCGTCTTGGTAACGATTAAGAGCAACATAAGATCGGGCAAGCATCACCCACCCGTCAGCATTGTCCGGCTCCGCCTTCAGTCTCTCCGCCAGCCAAGTCACCATCGCTTCGAACTGTTCCGGCGTAGCTGGATGCGCCTCATCAACTGATGCCGTTGGGATTTTGGACTCCAGCCCGGCGGGCGTGCCCAATAAAAAATACAAGGAAACCGCCAATAGCGGAACCATGGTTACCGCCGCCACAATCGAGGTGCGACTCCATTTTGCACTCGCAGCAAGCTTGGAGGAGTCCTCGGTGACGCTGGAGTCTTCTAGTACGCGAGCCTCTAGATCTGTCCGAGCATTTTGGTACTGAATGTCGTCTAGCGTTCCGGCCGCTCGATCCGCCTCCAGCTCACGCAGCTGATCCCGATAGACCGATAAATTAACTTCTGAGCCAACAACGGGCTTGGAGCCACCCCCTCGTCCAAGCAGGGGCAGCACCAACGCCAGAATGGCTATCATCACCAGAGCTCCTGCCACCAACCAGAATACGATCATGGGTGCCCCTTGGTTTCTTTTCCAGACAGCAGTGCCGCCGCACGGGCGTGCTCCTCTTTGTTTAGGGTGGGCGCTTGCTGCATCAGCCGACGACGCTGACGCAAGTTAACAGCGAGCACATAAAGTCCCACCACAAATAACAAAAGGGGTCCAAACCAGAGCAGCCAGGTCGTTGACTTTACCAGCGGGCTAAATAAAACAAATTCGCCGTACCGGTTCACCATGTAGTCCAGTATTTCTTGCTCGGACTGCCCCTGCCGCAACTTATCGCGCACCTGATTCTTGAGGTCAACCGCGAGCTCAGCATTCGAATCGGCGATTGTTTGATTTTGACAAACCAGGCAGCGCAGGTGTCCAGACAGGGCCATGGCGCGTTTTTCTAGGGCGGGGTCGTCTCTCGTTGTGGCCGCCACATCCGCCTGAGCTAAAGGTATCCAAAGAAAAAGCAGGGCGACAATAAATTTATTATTCATCGTTTAGCCTCTTAACCAAGGGGGTTAAAACATCATCTATAAGTTTTGGCGTGAGCGCCCCGATAAACTTGTGACGAACCAGGCCCGCCTTATCAATAACAAAGGTCTCTGGAACACCATAAACCCCCCAATCAATGCCCGCACTGCCCTCCCTGTCGTATGCGGACATCACATAGGGATTCCCGGAGCCCTTAAGGAGGGCCAAGCCATCCTCGCGCCTGTCTTTATAGTTTAGCCCGTAGATGGGTACAAAATTTTTCCGGCTCAGCTCTACCAGTAAGGGGTGCTCCTGACGACAGGTCACGCACCACGACGCCCAAATGTTCAGCAACCAAACCTTGCCACGCAAGTCCTCTGGGCCAATGGTCTTGCTTGATTCGTGCAACTGCGGCAGTCTAAATGCGGGCGCCGTTTTATTAATCAGGGGCGACGGGATCTCCCTGGGGTTGAGCGTCAGTCCAATCCACAGAAAGATCACAAGAGCAACAAAGGCTCCCAGCGGAAGCAAGAAACGATTCATTTGGTTCCTTCTTGAGCCTAGGGAGAGGGCGATGCCAAAGGGGGGCGATAACGACGATCGCT
>DKNB01000005.1:6734-7996 GCA_002470125.1 Gallionellales bacterium UBA7399
TGTATGCGCATGACCCACTCACCCTGACCAACCTGCTCACCCAACGCGACATACAGGTGACGGAAAAAATCTGAATAAATCGCGCCCTCGGTCATGGCAGAATCTTGCATCGTATACAGGCGCTTCTCGGGATAGAGTGTGTCTATCTTTGTTTCGTTTTGGATGACCTCAAGCGTGCCGCGAACTCCGCTGTAGTTTGGCCCCTTCATCCTCTCCACGGCAAGCAGGCGAAAGGTGTAACCATCTAGCTTGGTCACGTCACCGACGCGCAGTCGCATCTCACTGCTGGTTTCATAGCCCTTGACCAGGGTTACGCCAAGAATAAATACACCAACCCCGGCGTGCGCGAGCAGCATGCCGTAGGTGGCGCGAGGTGTGGCGCGCAGGGTTGCCCAGGTATCGCCGCTAGCCGACTCGCGCACCCGCGTCACCAGGTAAATTGCGCTTGTGATTAGCGCCCACATTCCCAACGAGGTTCCTGCCACAACCGGCGCCGTCCAGCGATGAAACCAAGACGGCACAAGTAGGCCCAGAGCCACGCTCAGGATAAACCACGGTCCCAGGCGCTTCGCCGTCTTCATTGCGCTGGCCTGTTTCCAAGATACGCGGGGGCCGATCCCCATTAAGAAAACAGCGACCGCCATGATTGGTGCGAACACCGCCTCAAAGTAGGGTGGCCCCACTGAAATTTTACCCAGATTCAGCGCATCTAAAAATAGGGGGTAGAGCGTGCCAAGGAATACCGCACCCGCGGCAGAAACCAGCAGCAAGTTGTTCATGAGCAGCATCGACTCACGCGAGACAATTCCAAACCCACTACCCAGGCCCACCTTCGGTGCGCGCCATGCGAATAATATTAACGAGCCGCCCACCACCACACTCAAAAATGCCAGAATAAAAAGTCCGCGCGCTGGGTCAGTTGCAAAAGAGTGCACAGAGGTCAGCACTCCGGAGCGGACCAAGAAGGTCCCAAGCAGGCTTAATGAAAAAGCAATAATCGCCAGCAGCACGGTCCAGTTTTTAAAGGCCCCCCGCTTCTCGGTTACCGCCAAAGAATGAATCAGCGCAGTGCCAACCAACCACGGCATAAACGAAGCGTTCTCGACCGGGTCCCAAAACCACCATCCGCCCCAACCTAGCTCATAGTAGGCCCACCAGCTGCCAAGCATAATGCCGAGCGTAAGAAACATCCAGGCCACAGTGGTCCACGGGCGCGACCAGCGTGCCCAGGTGGCGTCCAGCTTGCCACCGATCAGCGCCGC
>DKNB01000005.1:8022-10557 GCA_002470125.1 Gallionellales bacterium UBA7399
TGAAATATCATGCCCGGGTCTTGCAGCAGAGGATTTAAATCGCGGCCATCCATTGCGGCCGGCAATAAACGCTCGAATGGGTTTGAGGTGATCAGGGTAAAAGAAAGAAACCCAACGCTAATCAATCCCATCACGCCCAACACGCGCGCCACCATGTTCAACGGCAAACTTTGAGAAAACCACGCCACCGCTGCGGTCCAACCGGTCAACATCAGTACCCACAACAACAGCGAGCCTTCGTGGCCACCCCAAACGGCTGCAAACTGGTAGGGCTTGGGCAACAGGCGGTTGGAATGCTCGGCCACGTACTTGACCGAAAAATCGTTGCTCAAAAACGCCATGCTCAAACAAGCGAATGACAGCAGCACCAAGGCGAATTGCAAAAATGCGGCCGGACGCGCCAGCGATTGCCACACCGTGTTGCGCCGGAGGGTTCCCCACAACGGCAACACACCAAGCACGATGGCCATGACGGTTGCCAACACCAACGCAAATTGACCGAGTTCAGGAATCATCTGTGATCAGCTTTCAGGGTTTGACAGATTGGGCGGCACGCGCCTGCGCCGCCTTGTCCAGCGCGTGCTGGGCTTCGGGCGGCATGTAATTTTCGTCGTGTTTGGCCAGCACTTCTTTGGCGGTCATGACACCGTGTTCGTCCAACTGACCTTGGGCCACGACGCCTTTGCCTTCTTTGAACAAATCAGGCAACAGCCCACTGTAATGCACGGTGATTTCGTGCAGGGTGTCGGTCACCACAAAACTGACTTGGGTACCGTCACGCTGCAAGCTGTCGGCCTTGACCATGCCACCGATGCGAAATGTCTTGTTGCGCGGCGCTTCACCATTGAGCACTTGGGTGGGGGTAAAGAAAAACACCAAATTGCTGTTGAAAGCGTTGAGCACAAACGCGGCCGCCAAAGACAACACCAAGACACCGCCAGCAATCAGGCCAAAACGCTTTTGACGAGGGCTCCATGTCATGCGGCCTCCTGCGCCTCGGTGCGGGCCAGAAACTGATGCTGATCGGTGACCGACGCGTAGTCGAATCCGGGTGAGGTGATGCAGCCCTCCACGCCCATCTCCTTGAGGTGCACAAACAGGTCGACGTACTCCTGCGGCTGCGTGCCGCGGAAGATGGTGGTGTTGGTGCACACCCGGTACCCGCGGGCGATGGCCTCGCGCATGTGGGCCGTGGCCTTCTTGAACACGCCTGCGCGGTCGACCGCCTGGTCGTGTACCGACTCCATGCCGTCGATATGCACCACGAAGGCGAAACGCTTCTGCGCCGTGATCTTCTCGAACGCGCGGTCCATGAGGATGCCGTTGGTGCACAGGTATACGAAGCGCCCCTGATCGATGATGCCCTGGACGATCTCGCCGATCTGCTTGTGGATGAGTGGCTCGCCACCGGGAATGTTGACGATGGGGGCACCGCAGTCCTCGGCGGCCTGCAAGCACTGCTCAACCGTGAGGCGCTTGTCGAAGACGTCCTTGTACTCCTGGATGCGGCCGCATCCGCTGCAGGCCAGATTGCACAGCTCAAGCGGCTCCAGCATCAGCGTGAAGGGGAACATCTCCTTGCGCTCCAGCAGGTGCTTCTTGGCGATGTAGGTCGCCATGCCAAGTTCGAGCGAAACGGGACGTCGGGGCACTGGTGACCTCCTCGGCGATCAACAAGGTGATACGTCCCTGTCAACCTATCCCACCGTGCGGGCGTGGGCCACCCAAATCCTCTGCGAATTGCTAGCTCTGGCGGGTGAAGGCGGTGTCGGCGATGCCAGCAAGATCATCGACCTGCCCATCAACCCCATTAAGCAGTCCGATTGCCCTCGCGTGCGACTCTGCGGCGAGTTCGCGCGCGCGGTCCATGCCGTGCAGGCTCACGTAGGTGACCTTGCCGAGGCGCTCGTCGGTGCCGACCGCCTTTCCGAGTTCTTCCTCCGACCCGGCGACGTCGAGGATGTCGTCCACGATCTGAAAGAGCAGGCCCAGTTCACGGGCGAAGGCACGGTATGCGGCGTCCTGTGCTGCTGGCGGTGGGGCGAGCGCGAGTGCCACATGTACTGCCGCAGCCATGAGTCGACCGGTCTTGAGGGCATGCACGCGGGCGAGGGCATCGGCCGATGAGCCGCCGGCATCCTCGATATCGAGGTACTGCCCGCCCACCATGCCCACCACGCCGGTGGCACGGCTGATCTCGCCGAGGATCCCCACCTGCACGGTGGGGCCACCCCCCTGCCCCTCACACACCAGCCGGACAGCCTCGGCAAACAGGGCGTCACCGGCGAGAATTGCCACGTCGTCGCCATACACCACATGGCACGTGGGCGTCCCCCGACGCAGGTCGTCGTCATCCATTGCGGGCAGGTCGTCGTGAATAAGCGAGTAGGTGTGGATGAGCTCGATTGCGGCCGCGGCGGGCATGATCTCGTCGGGGTCTCGGCCGAGTGCCTGGCAGGTGGCCAGTGCCAGTACCGGACGGATGCGCTTTCCCCCTGCGAGCAGTGAATAGCGCATCGCCTCCACCAGCCCCTC
>DKNB01000082.1 GCA_002470125.1 Gallionellales bacterium UBA7399
CTTGGGCGGTCGAGTGTATCCACTGATTGCGTCGCGTGCGGCCTCCAGCATCTTGCGGCCACCTAGTGCGTGTACGTTGGTCATCCACACCCCTAGTGATGCCGCGACCTTGCACGCCTGTGATGCTGTATTCGGGATATCGTGAAATTTAAGATCAAGAAATATATCGAATCCGCTGTGCATCAGCTTCTCAATTAGCTGAGATTGTGCTGCGGTAAAGAGCTCGATCCCAACCTTGAGACGGCATAGCTTAGGATCTAGTCGCGCCGCCAACTCAAGTGCGAGTTTTGTGTCTGAGTAGTCAAGGGCAACAATTATCTTTGGATCGCTCATGCGTGAAGTCCGGTCCCTTCATTTTTGTGNNCGTGCCTTAAAGCCGCAAGTTATGCAGCGATGCATTGCCAGTGTGCGTGTGTGCTGGTGCACTAAATTCTTTACCATCTCCACGTCGGAGCGGTTTTCGATTGACTCCTCAAGTAACCGCGCCTCAAGTAGCTTGTCTAAGCCAAGTAGGCTTGGATTTCGTTGCAGCTCATCCCGTACCAGCCTGTAGGCTGCCTCAGCGCCGTCACGTTTCAGGATGGCATCAAACAGTGCATTCATTAGGTCCAGCGAGGGGTACTTTGTCAGATAATTTTGTAACATTTCTATGCCGGTATCGGTGAGCCCAATCTGATGATAGGCCTGAAGCAGGCGCTCGGCTACGAGAGCAAGATACTTTGGATTTTGTTGTTCGATGCGTTGCCAAATCTTTATGGCATCTGAGAAGTTTTTCGCCATGCTCTCTATGTCGCCCAGCATGAGAGTGGCGCGCACGGACAGGGGATTCTCTTGTAGCGCCTGCTTTAGGTAGATCCTTGCGCCATTTGTCTGGTGCTGTGTTATCTCTACGTCAGCCAATTCGCAATAGAAAAATGCAGCCTCTTTGCCATGTGATTGACCAGACAATAGAGCCAGACGTTGCGTCACATCGATTGCCTTCAGCCAATCCCTTTCTTTTTGATATAGCTCGAGTAGGAAGTTTAGTGCGGCCTGAGCATAGGATGAGGTTTGTAACTTTTCAAACAACTCTTCTGCACGATTTAATATTCCAGCACTTAAGTAATCTTGGGCTAACTCGAATAAGGCCTGCTGCTTCTTATCCTCGTCGAGGTCGGCGCGCTCAATTAAATTCAAGTGCATGCGAATTGCCCGATCCACTTCGCCGCGCTTCCGAAATAAGCTGCCTAGCGCAAAATGCAACTCAATTGTCTGGGGGTCAATCTTGACCACCTCAATGAATGCCTCGATGGCTCGGTCTTGCTCTTCGTTGAGCAAAAAGTTCAGCCCTTGGAAATAGGAGCGCGGCAAAACGCTGGACTCGAATACTAGTTGCTTAATGTCGATGCGCGCTGCCAACCAGCCCATACCAAAAAACAGCGGAAAAATAAGCAGCATCCATAGTTCAAATTGCATAAGCGGTAGAGTGGATTAAATATAGTATAAATAGCTAATTATCATAAGTATTTCATAAATAGAGGGCCGATTCAAGTCCAGCCATCTCTCGAAGTAAGATAAGTCTTGATAATTGAAATATATAACTGTTTTTGAGTGTCACTCGACTGGGAGGATTGCTTAAATGGTGACGCGGAGCTTGCAATTCTTTCCAGAGCGATTGAGTTGATTTGAAAGTGCTACAGCGAAAACTGTAGTTTGGGATCACAACGCTTAGGCCGCATTGCGATCTTGTCTGAACGTGCGGAAGGCAGTTCAGGGTCTAAAAATTTTGATGCGTGAGTTCGTTGCTGTTGACGCTGATCCAGAAGGGTTGCGCCTTTGTATTAGGGCGTTACGCCGCCTGGAGACAATGTTGGATTGACTTTTGGTTGCCCTTTTGTGGCCTGCTTGATTGCGTATGCGGCCTCGGGCGCTATGTAGTTTTCGTCATGCTTGGCCAGCACCTCATCTGCACGGAACACCCCATCGGTTTCCAGTTTTCCATGAACGACCACACCCTTGCCCTCTTTAAATAGGTCCGGCAAGAATCCCTTGTACACGACCGGCATACTTTTGACGGTGTCCGTGACATTGAAGTGTACGGTCAGACCGTCCTCCTGTCGCTTTAGGCTGTTTGCAACGACCAGTCCGCCCATGCGAAAGCTGCGCCCCTGAGGGGCCTCTTTGTTAAGGACTTGGGTCGGAGTAAAGTACAGACTGATGTTGTTAGATAGGGCATACAGCACCAGGCCAACGGCCGCACTCAGTGCAAGCAGAGCCAGGATGATGTATGTAAATTTCTTGTGGCGCGGTTTCATGTGCGTATTTTAATACCAGTTTGGTTGGCGTGCTGTACAAATGGGTGCGGTTTAATGCCGTACGACTACAGTACTGTATCTTCTGTGTTACGCGCAAGGCGCAATCGTCGAAGGACGGCCATTCCCTTGCGACGCACCACTGTGATCTCGATTGATAGCGCTAGGAGCGCCATGCCGTACGAACCCCATACGTACAGGGCGTAGCCATTCATAGCAAAAAAATCACCCCAGTTCATCGTCTGACCTCCGTTAGCTCTGACACCCACTGTGCTTTGCACTCACGCTCCAGGATAATGCTACGTACGCGCATCAGCGATACTGTGATTGCGTACAGCCAGACAGCCAAGATCATGGTGTACATGCCTTGCTGCATGGCGATGTGCATGCTAGTTCCGGTGAGTTTGACCGTTGCTCCTTGGTGCAGTGTGTTCCACCACT
>DKNB01000006.1:0-3348 GCA_002470125.1 Gallionellales bacterium UBA7399
ACCTCGAGATGACGTCTAAATTATTCGCATTGGTTCCCGCGGCAGGGGGGGGTTCTCGCATGGGAGGGGGTCTGCCTAAGCAGTACCTGGCTCTAGCCCAGCGACCCATGGTGTATTACGCACTGGCAACTCTGTGTGCCCATACAGAGATCGATACTGTTTTTGTGGTGCTCGCGCCGAATGACAGGCACTGGCAGGATTACGATTGGTCGTCATTTGACACTAAATTGCGACCACTGTTTTGTGGGGGAGAGACGCGCGCGGAGAGCGTATTAAATGGCCTGGCCGAGGCAAAGCTGGCCCCCAATGAGTGGATTTTGGTGCACGATGCCGCCAGACCCTGTCTGAGCCAAGAGCAGCTTGCCTGTCTGATTGAGGAGGTGCGTGCGGACGACGTAGGCGGCATCCTGGCGGTGCCGGTAGCAGACACTCTTAAGCTTGCTGATGCGCAACACCGCATTATAAAAACAGAGAGTCGCGCGGGGGTGTGGCAGGCTCAGACTCCGCAAATGTTTCGTGCCGGATTATTGCTACGTGCGTTACTGGCCGCACCAAACTCAACGGATGATGCTTCCGCGGTTGAAGCGCTTGGGTTGCATCCAAAGCTGGTGGCCGGCAGCGTGAGTAATTTTAAGGTAACCTACCCACGGGACATCGAGTTGGCGGAACGATTGTTACTACAAGGGCAAAAATTATGAGAGTGGGGCAGGGTTTTGATGTTCATCA
This sequence comes from Gallionellales bacterium UBA7399, assembly GCA_002470125.1. GTDB lineage: Bacteria > Pseudomonadota > Gammaproteobacteria > Burkholderiales > Gallionellaceae > Nitrotoga. The sequence goes on from DKNB01000006.1 coordinate 727, forward strand.
GCTGGTCGAGGGGCGCAAGCTTATTATTGGTGGCGTAGAAATAGCGCACGACAAGGGGCTGCTCGGACATTCGGATGCTGACGTGTTATTGCACGCCATCTCTGATGCCCTGCTGGGTGCGGCGGCGATGGGTGACATTGGACATCATTTCTCAGACACCGACGCCAAGTTTAAGGATATGGATAGCCGTGTGCTGTTACGTGAGGTCGTACACAAGGTGACCAATGCAGGTTTCCGTATAGGTAACGTGGACGCCACTATTATTGCGCAGGCGCCCACTATGGCACCCTATATTTCTCGTATGGTTGAAAATATTGCTGCTGACTTGGGTGTGGCAATGAACGCCGTGAACGTGAAGGCGACCACCACTGAACGCTTAGGCTTTAGTGGTCGCGGAGAGGGTATTGCAGCACAGGCTGTCGTCCTGCTGTTGGTCTAATATTTAGTACGACGCAATGCGGTAGGCTGTCTTGCTAGTCCACATGAGCGAAAGCAATATTTAAGATGTGTTCTGTCTGTTCAAAATAATACGTAACGATCATGCATATACTGGCGCTGGAAACCTCTACCGAATACTGCTCGATTGCCTTATGGAAAGACGGTGTCGTTACGGGCTGCTGCGAGTTGGTTGGACAGCGCCACTCTGAGGTAATGATGACGCTACTGGACAACTTGTTGCGTCAGGCGGAGGTCAAGCTCGAGCAATTAGACGGCATCGCGTTTGGCTCCGGTCCCGGCTCGTTCACGGGTGTGCGTATCGCGTGCGGGGTGACGCAGGGACTGGCGCTGGGTGCGAACCTGCTCGTGATGGGGGTGTGTACGTTGCAAGCACTGGCACAGGCTGCTGGTCACAACAAGGTGATTACCGCGCTGGATGCGCGCATGGGTGAGATCTACCACGCTGTCTATGAAAAGCGGGCGGGCACATGGGTTGCGACGTGCGAGCCTAGTGTGTGCTTGCCGCAGATGGCCCCGGAGGTTCAAGGCGCTGGGTGGTTTGGTGTGGGTAGCGGCTTTGCCACCCACGGCGCTGCGCTGGATCAGCGCTACAAAACCAACATCATGGGCAGAAACGAGCAGGCCGTGCCACAAGCTGCCGCCATAGCGGAGTTCGCTGCGCCACTTTTTGCCATGGGCCAGGGTGTTGATCCCGCGCAAGCGATGCCATTTTATTTGCGCGACAAGGTGGCCCTTAAGACAAGCGAGCGATGAGCGTGCCCGCACCTTTAAATTCTTTGCTGTTGCGCGACATGAATCCGTCTGATTTGGATCGGATTTTGAATATAGAGCAGCAGGTGCACGCCTACCCGTGGTCCCGTATAAATTTTTCTGATGCACTGGATAGTGGCTACCTGTGCAAGGTGTACGATGAAGCGAACGAGATGTCGGGCTATACCGTATTGATGTTTGCGGTGGACGAAGTGCATCTGCTTAATATCAGTGTAGCTTTGCACTGCCAGCGCAGTGGATTGGGCAGGAGGCTACTACATGCGGTCATGGGTGTCGCGCGCGATCGCGGTATGCGGCGCATGCTACTAGAAGTGCGCCCCTCAAACGTTGCAGCCCTGGGGCTCTACAAGGGTTTGGATTTTAATACAATTGGCTTGCGTCGCGACTATTACGCAGCAAGCGCCGGACGTGAGGATGCCATCGTGATGGAGTGCCTACTATGAGTCGAGAAAAAGCGGTGTTGCGTGAATTCAATTTGTACCCACTGTGGCAACGGCGTGGGCAGACTGAGCCTGCACTCGATCCTGTAGTTGTTGCGGCTCAGCCTGTAGAAAGCAATACAGCACACAAGATCGTTACGGGAAAAGTGGGCGCACAAGATGTGAGCAACCTCAGCTGGCCCGACCTAAAAAAAATGGTCAAGGGCTGCACGGCGTGTAAGTTGCGCACGGACTGTACGCAGACGATTTTTGGCGTGGGGGATGTTAAGGCAGACTGGTTGTTTTTGGGGGCTTGGCCAAGCATGAATGAAGATGTTCAGGGCGTGCCGTTCGTCGAGCAAACGGGCAACCTACTTGATAACATGCTGGCCGCAATTAAATTGAAGCGCGATCATAATGCGTACATTACCCACATAGTGAAATGCTCTCCACCAGGCAATGGGCAACCAGGGCCCGATGAGGTTGCTCAATGCGCGCCTTACTTAGAGCGACAAATTCAACTTATCAGGCCTAAGCTGATTGTGATTCTAGGCGAGGCCGCCGCCTTGTTGCTAGGGTACAGCGCAACATTCGCTAGCCTGCGGGGTAAGGTGCACTCTTATCGCAGCTCATCTTCGGATGGGTTGACAGAAAACATCCCGCTGATCATCACACACGATCCAGCTCACCTGTTGCAAGTCCCAATGGACAAAGCGCAGGCGTGGGATGATCTTTGCTTGGCGGTCGCCACGATGCAAGGCTTGGCTTTGGATTGAGGGTGGTATAGCTAGGCGCAGACCTCATTCACTTCAATGTCTTTGAGGGCGTTTGGAATAAATACGAATCCGGAAGATGTGGTCATAGCTCATTTGCGTTAGAATGCGCGCGCGCCTCGGTAGCTCAGTGGATAGAGCGACCCCCTCCTAAGGGGTAGGTCGGACGTTCGATTCGTCTTCGGGGCACCATGAAGTCA
>DKNB01000006.1:3374-6674 GCA_002470125.1 Gallionellales bacterium UBA7399
GGCAGGAAATTCTCTGAATGGTGCTACATTGCCCTTATTATGTTTAAGACAATTTTGGCACTCCCACGGACTGTCTGGCTGATCGGCCTGATTAGCTTCGTCAATGACTCGGCGAGTGAGATGTTGTACCCGTTGATGCCGCTCTACCTTACATCAGTGCTCATGGCCGGCCCCAAAGCTTTGGGGATCATTGAAGGTATTGCCGAGGCGACGGCGAGTATCTTCAAGCTGGTGTCGGGTGTGATCGCAGACAAGACCCAGAAGATTAAGCCGTGGATCGTCGTTGGCTACACGCTAGCGGGAATCGGCAGACCACTGATTGCCATCGCAAACTCATGGCTCTGGGTTTTAGCCATACGTTTTACCGACCGAATAGGTAAGGGGCTCAGGAGCTCCCCAAGGGATACACTGCTTGCTGCAAGCGTTGCTAAAAATCAACGAGGCATTACGTTTGGCTTACATCGCTCGATGGACAACGCGGGTGCGGTGGTGGGCCCTCTCCTCGCAGCCTTGCTGCTCTCACTTAATGTGCCGCTTAGGGAAGTATTCTTGTGGGCGATCGTACCCGCAGTAATTACCGTTTTGCTCGCCTTGTGCATCAAGGAGCCCAAGACAGAGAAGCCACCCGCAGGGCTTGGGTTCACTTGGACTCTTGCGGGAATGCCACCCCAGTTTAAGCGCTACCTGCTGGTGGTGGGTATTTTTGCCCTAGGAAACTCTTCGGACATGTTTTTGTTGCTCAGGGCTAGGGAGCTGGGAGTGCCTCAGGCCGAGATACCACTCCTTTGGGCGGGCATCTCTCTCATCACGACTATCTTTGGCACGCCACTGTCAGCCCTGTCAGATCGATTCGGGCGGAAGCATTTTATTTTGGTCGCCTGGTGCGCGTTTGCATTTTTTTATGCGGCCATGGGGATGCCTGGCATTTCCATTTACACAGTGTTTCTGTTGTTTGGACTGTACGGGCTATTTAAGGCGGCAACGGAGGGTGTGGAGAAGGCGTTGGTGGCAGATTTGGCACCACAGGGTTTGGCAGGCACTGCCTTCGGCTGGTTCAACCTAATTTCAGGCCTGATGCTCTTTCCGGCATCTTTAATTTTTGGATGGCTGTATGAGTCGGTCAGCCCAACCTACGCATTCTTGTTCTCGGGGACGTGCGCGACTGTTGCCGTTACCATGATGGCGCTTTGGGTGTACAAGACGCCCATCAAGTCTGCAACGTGACAACGCGTTAAGCTAGAGTTCGTTTTGAATCTTCTTGTAGCCCTCGACCAGCCAGTTGTTCGTGCTCTTTACATCTTCTGAGAATTCAGCGGTATCCGTCGATACTTTTTCGATGATCGATAGGTCAGTTTGCCCATTAATACTGATCGACGAGGGGACATAGAATTCGTTGGGCAGACTGCAGTTGTCAACCACAGAGTTGTGGCGGATTACGCAATGGTTGCCGACTACACAATCAAAGAGCACGCTATTAAATCCTATGAACACGTAACTTCCAACCTTGCACGGCCCATGTACGATGGCACGGTGTGCGATCGAGGTGTGCTGACCGATGGTGACCGCAGCGCCCGACTTGGAGTGAATAACCACGCCATCTTGGATGTTTGAGTGGGCCCCGATGGTGATGGGCTCGATATTTCCATCCGCATCAGTTTCGTCTGCACGAATGACCGCGTAGGGCCCAATAAAAACATTCCCACCAATGACAACCTTGCCACATACGATGGCGGTGGGGTCGACGAAGGCGGTCGGGTCAATTTTTGGCAGGTGACCACTTGGATTTTTGCGAATCATTTGTGCCTCCTGAGTTTGACGCGTCCATCAAGACGCTGTATGTACACCCTACAGCTTTTGATGTACTTATTCAAGGTGGCGGCTAAGTATGTTTTTTTAGCCTTATTGTCTTGGTGTTGGTTTGCATAAAGTATAGCTAATGTATATTTATCGACCCTCTAACTCCTCCCAGCGCGTCATGAGTTGCAAGAGCTCGTTTTCGATTGCGGTCGTGCGCTCCTGGAGCTGCTTGGCGTGGGTTGGGTTGTCACGATATAGGTTGCCTGCGCCCAGAGTGGCCGCCAGCTCCTCTTGCTCTGTCTCCAATGCTGCAATTTTTTGTGGGATCTGTTCGAGCTCACGCGCCTCTTTGAAGTTTAATTTACTGACGGACTTGGTTTGCGCTTTAGTCTGTGGAACCATCTTGGCAGGTGCGGTGTTGCCTGCGGGGACCTGTTGGGTGGCCTGATGCTTCTTGACGCGAACCCAGTCCTCGTAGCCTCCGACATACTCCATCAGCTTTCCCTCGCCCTCGAAGGCGATCACCTGGGTCACCACGTTGTCCAGAAAAGCCCGATCGTGGCTGACCAGGAACAGTGTTCCATCGTACTCAGCGAGTAGATCTTCAAGTAATTCCATCGTCTCAATGTCGAGATCGTTGGTGGGCTCGTCTAGAACCAACACGTTGGCCGGACGACTAAACAGACGTGCCAGTAACAGCCGGTTACGCTCACCACCAGACAAGCTCTTGACTGGTGAGCGGGCACGTTCGGGTGCGAATAAGAAGTCACCTAAGTAGCTGATGATGTGCTTACGCACGGAACCGATCTCGATGAAATCGGACCCTTGGCTGATGGTGTCGGCGAGCGTTGCCTCCTCGTCCAGCTGCGTACGTAGCTGATCAAAGTACGCCACCGCCAACTTGGTGCCCAGGTTTACTTGGCCACTATCTGGGGCCAGCTCGCCCAAGATAATTTTAAGTAGGGTGCTCTTGCCAGATCCGTTCGGTCCGAGCAGGCCTATCTTGTCGCCACGCTGAATTCTGCAGGAAAAATCTTTGATGATGGGCTTGTCGCCGAATGTTTTATTGATGTGCGACAGCTCTGCTACTAACTTGCCGGATCGGTCGCCCGCCTCCAGGTTCATCTCAACCTTGCCCACGCGCTCGCGTCGTGCACTGCGCTCGTTCCGCAGTTTTTCTAGTCGACGTACACGCCCCTCGTTGCGCACACCACGCGCCTTGATGCCCTGGCGTATCCATACCTCCTCCTGGGCGAGCACCTTGTCAAATTTGGCGTTTAGTACCGCCTCGTCCTGCAACATGAGCTCCTTGACGCGCAGGTACGCTGAAAAGTTTCCGGGGAAGCTGACCAGATTGCCGCGGTCTAGTTCGATGATGCGGGTGGTGACGTTGTCTAAGAAGCGTCGATCGTGGGTGACGAACAGCACGCTACCGCGGAAATTGTTTAATAGACCCTCCAGCCACTCGATGGAGGAAAAATCAAGGTGGTTGGTGGGCTCGTC
>DKNB01000006.1:6733-7459 GCA_002470125.1 Gallionellales bacterium UBA7399
TTCTAGTCGCTGGATGGCGGTCTCAATCCGTGCCTGGACGGCCCAACCGTTCTGCGCCTCCAGCTTGGTTTGGAGTGGTTGCATTGCCTCCAGCAGACTCTCGTAGTCAGCGTCCGGCTCGGCAAGTTGGTGTGATAGGTGGTGGTAGTCCGTGATAATTTTTTGGAGCTCACCCAGGCCACGTGCGACCTCGTCGAAGACAGTCGCATCAACATCTAGCGAGGGCTCCTGGCTGACGTAACAAATGCGTATGCCGGGCGCACGCCAGACCAGGCCGTCGTCTAGTGTGGCCTGTCCGGCCAGCACCTTGAGCATACTGGACTTGCCACCGCCGTTACGTCCGATCATGCCGACGCGTTCGCCCTCGTCTAGCTGGAAGTCGACGTGATCGAGTAAGGGTACGTGGCCGTAAGCAAGCGCGGCCTTATCAAGGGTAATGTAGGGCATCGGTATTTAATGTTGGATTAATTAAAGAGGCTGATCGGTTAATAAAAGTGCACCGATGGCGATGCACGAAACATAGGTAACCGCTCGCCCTAGTCTATGTGCTTCTTTCCGGTGATCATGGCCCGCACTAGGTGCTTATGGTGCAGCTTGTCGTAAACGAACACCATCAGGATGTGAAACAAAGCCAAGCCAAGCATGAAGTTGGAGGCCGCCTCGTGGAGCTCCTCCCAGTAGTCATCACCCTTCTTGGGGTGAGACTCGCTCACTTTATTTTCGGGG
>DKNB01000032.1 GCA_002470125.1 Gallionellales bacterium UBA7399
CGAAGATACTATCACGAAAGCCGCGGCAGTCTATGCAAAGCGCCCTCCCCGATCAAGGCTATCAGCCACGTGCGCGCTAGGGTTACTCAGTGAAACAGTCGAGCCCAAGAGGTCTGTCGTATTTGTGTGTGGGCCTCGACAAACATGTACACTATTACTAAATTTAGTCACTAATTTTCTCAGTCAAAAAGGTATCCATGGAAAAGCCAACGCAGCACCATCGTCTCATTATTCTTGGATCGGGTCCTGCCGGCTACACGGCAGCCATTTACGCTGCGCGCGCCAACTTCCAGCCCGTACTGATCACCGGCATGGCGCTGGGTGGGCAGCTCATGACAACCACCGACGTAGACAACTGGCCTGCGGACGTGATGGGGGTACAGGGCCCGGATCTGATGACTCGATTCCAGCAGCACGCGGAACGCTTCGACACGAAGATCATTATGGATCACATCCACACCACCCAGCTACAGCAGAAGCCCTTCACTCTGATCGGCGACCTCGGGAGCTATACGTGCGATGCATTAATCATTGCCACCGGCGCCTCTGCACAGTANNCTGGGGCTTCCTTCCGAGGAGAAGTTCATGGGCCGTGGCGTGTCCGCCTGCGCAACCTGTGACGGCTTCTTCTATCGCGGGAAGGACGTGTCGGTCATCGGTGGCGGGAACGCCGCGGTAGAGGAAGCGCTCTATCTGTCCAAGATCGCAAGCCATGTCACGCTAGTGCACAGGCGCGACACCTTCCGTGCCGAACGAATCACACTGGGTCACCTGATGAAGCAGGTTGAGCTGGGTAAGATCACGCTCGAGCTCAATCAGGTGATGGATGAGGTGCTGGGCGACGACAGCGGCGTGACCGGTATGCGCCTCAAGAGCACCCAGACCCAGGACACAAAGGATGTGCCACTGACCGGCGTATTTATCGCCATCGGCCACAAGCCCAACACGGACATCTTTACCGGCCAGCTGGACATGAAAAACGGTTACATCGTTACGCGCGGCGGACTGGACGGGAACGCCACGGCAACCAGCGTCCCCGGAGTGTTCGCGGCGGGCGACGTGCAGGACTTCACCTACCGCCAGGCGGTCACCAGTGCAGCGACCGGTTGTATGGCGGCGTTGGATGCGGACAGGTACCTGAGCGCGCACAGCTAGCACGCAGCCCATGAAACAAAAAGATGATCAGCCGGCCTCGACTGATCACGAACTATTCAAGCAAGCGCTGGGGGACGTTGTTCCGCTACCAGCATCCAACCGCGTCCAGCCCACCCAAGTGCTGCCACACACCAAGCAACGCAACCCCAAAACAAAAACCTTCGCCCCCGTGATCGCCGACACACTCTCCGACTCAGACGTCGGGGGCGACGCGGCGGTCGAGTTCCTGCGCCCCAGCATGTCTCGCCTGACCCTGCGTAACTTAAAGCGTGGACGGTGGGTGCTACAAGACAGCCTCGACCTACACGGCCTGAACAGTGACACAGCACGCACGTTACTACTGGAGTTCTTGCACAACGCGATGGAGCAGGGATTTAACTGTGTGTCCGTTATACACGGCAAGGGGTGGCAAGCAGACGGGCGGGAGGGCATCCTGAAGAGTCGCGTACGCCGGTGGCTGCCCCAACACCCTGGGGTCCTAGCATTCTGCGAGGCACCACAAAATGCGGGCGGTGGTGGCGCGGTCTGGGTGCTGCTTAAGATGGCCGCCCCCGAGGGGCGTCCGTAAAGTATCTAGGCCTTGGCGTTGGACGGTGGTGTTGTTTTTGCACCGCCACGATCGACAGCGAGCAGCATGTAGATTCCGGGCACGACGAACAGCGTAAAGAACGTGCCTATCGACAGGCCGCTTGCGATCACCAGGCCAATATTAAATCGGCTGACCGCACCGGCACCGCTGGCCGTGATGAGCGGCAAGACACCCAACACCATGGCAGCGGTTGTCATCAGTATGGGCCGCAGGCGCAGGCCGGCAGCCTTCTCGATGGCGTCGCGCTTGCTTAGCCCACCCTGCTGTAGGTTGTTAGCAAACTCAACGATCAGGATACCGTGCTTGGAAATGAGGGCGATGAGCGTCACCAGGCCGACCTCTGTGTAGATATTGAGCGTGGCATGCCCGATCCCAAGATTAATAAAAATTAACGCCCCCGCGATGGCCATGGGGACAGACACCAGGATAACGAGTGGGTCCCGGAAGCTCTCGAACTGAGCCGCCAGCGCCAGGAAGATGATCACGATGGCAAAGAAGAAGGTGAACAGCAGGCCACCAGACTCCTGCACGAACTGACGTGACGGCCCCACGTAGTCGTAACCGTACCCGGCTGGCAGCGTCTTCTTCGCCAGATCCCTCAGCCGTTCTAGTGCTTGCCCTTCTGAGATAGTCGGGAAGGCTACCCCCTGTATGGTTGCCATGTTCTGCTGCTGGAAGTGGTTGATGGTTTCGGGCTCGGTGCTGGCCTCTAGGTGCGCGACCGTCGACAGCGGGACCATCTCACCGGTTGCGGTACGCAGGTAGTACTGCTTGAGCTGCTCTGTGTTCAGACGGAAGCGTTGCTCGACCTGGGGGATAACCTTGTACGATCGCCCACCGAGCTCGAAGTAGTTGACGTACCCACCACCTAGCATTGCCGACAGGGCTGAGCCTATGCTCTGCATATTCAGGCCCAGCTGCGACGCCATGTTGCGATCAATCACCACCGTTGTCTGTGGCAAATCGATACGCAGGTCGGACTGAACAAAGATGAACTCCCCCGTCTGGTCTGCGTCGTGGAGGAACTTCTGGGACACCTCAAAGAGCTTGGGGAATGGCTCCGTGGTGGTGATCACGAACTGTATCGGCAGGCCCCTCGCGCCCGGCAATGGGGGCGGCTGGAAGAGTGCGTTCTGAGTGCCCGCGATTCCCCTCAGCTCCTTCTGCACCTC
>DKNB01000089.1 GCA_002470125.1 Gallionellales bacterium UBA7399
TGTACAGGGATGGCGTAGTCACGCAAGAGCTGCACGCGCCCGACCTCGGCATTGTGGTGCTGGATAGTACGCCGTTCTACGCAGAATCTGGTGGGCAGGTGGGTGACGTGGGCGCGCTTAGGGCCGTCATAAGTGGTGACGTGTCCCTGCATCCACCGACCAAGGGAGATCTGGCGAAGATGTTCTTTGTGGTGCAGGACACACAAAAGATTCAGCCTGATGTGTTCGGTCACCACGGTCAGGTCAAGGCCGGCTCGATCAGGGTGGGTGACGCGATTGAGGCCGAGGTGGACGACTCTGCACGTGCGCGTGTAATTCGAAATCATTCGGCCACGCACTTGATGCACCGAGCGTTACGTGACGTATTGGGTACGCATGTGCAGCAAAAAGGTTCGCTGGTAGATCAAACAAAGACACGATTTGATTTTAGTCACAACCTGCCCATGACAGACGCAGAGATTAGCGAGGTAGAGGGTCACGTGAATCGTTCTATACGGGCCAATGCCGAGGTGATCGCACAGGTGATGACCTACGATGATGCGCTCAAGTCTGACGCCATGGCGCTGTTTGGTGAGAAGTATGGTGATAGGGTGCGGGTGCTGAGTATGGGTGAATTCTCTACCGAGCTATGCGGGGGAACTCACGTGCGTCGCACGGGCGACATTGGCCTATTTAAGATTGTGATGGAGAGCGGTGTGGCTGCGGGTGTTCGTCGTGTTGAGGCGGTCACCGGAGAGGGTGCCCTAAGCTGGGCGCAGCAGCTTGATGCGAGAGTGCGGGAGGCTGCCGCCACACTGAAGGTGCAACCTAGCGAGCTAACGCAACGCATCGCTCAAATGCAGGACGCAATGAAGGCCCTAGAGAAAGAGCTTGCGACCTTCAAGTCAAAATTTGCATCCTCCCAGGGCGGAGATCTGGTCAGCCAGGCCACAGAGTTCAACGGGGTCAAGATACTCTCCGTCCTCCTCGAGGGTGTGGACAGTGGAGTGCTACGTGACACCCTGGACGCCCTCAAGGATAAGCTTAAGTCGGCAGTCATCGTGCTGGCCGCCGTCACCGAGGGCAAAGTCGCACTTATTGCAGGCGTTACGGCCGACACCACCAATAAAATAAAGGCGGGGGAGTTGGTCAACATGGTCGCGCAGCAGGTTGGCGGCAAAGGTGGCGGCCGTGCAGACATGGCCCAGGCCGGCGGCACCCAACCCGAGTTGCTGCAGGCCGCGCTCGCCTCTGTGTCGGACTGGGTAACAGCAAGGCTAAGCTAGCCCGGGCCCAGGTAAGCGATCATGCCGTGGGATTGCAGGGCTCGATTGATGCGACTATAATTTAGTCCGCGAGAATGATGCCGCGGCAGCAGTAAATCAAAAAACACGTAAATAAAATTTTTGATATTTAATTTAATAAAGGGGGGTTAAAGATGAAATCTGTATCCACACTGTCGGCGTGTATGTTTGTTTCGTTAGTCGTTTACGGGACCAATGTGTTGGCATCCGAGCAGGGAGTCTATTTTATGGAGCCAAAAGATGGCGCAGTGGTTGATGCTGAGGTCAAGGTTGTGATGGGCGTTCGGGGCATGGAAGTAAAGCCCGCCGGGTCCGTCGCGGATGGCACCGGACACCACCATTTGCTGATAGATGCAGCGCAACAGATAGGCTCTGGAGAGGCTGTTCCCAAGGATGCAAAGCATCTTCATTTTGGTAAAGGCCAGACGGAGACAAGGGTTGAGCTAACTCCAGGCGTGCACACACTGACACTGCAGTTCGCAAATGGTGCGCACGCCTCTTACGGAGAAACGATGCGCAGTACGATTACGGTGACCGTAAAAGACTCGTCCTACCACTAAGAGAGCGCTTGGCTAGAAGGGTAACTGCAGCCCTGGATTAGAGTTCAGTAGTACGTGACGGAAGTCCTGCTGAATCCTTCTTAGCGCCTCCTCGCTGTCCGCCTCAAAGCGCAACACAATTACCGGCGTCGTGTTGCTTGCTCGAATCAACCCAAATCCATCTGCATACTCCACACGAAGGCCATCCAGCGTGATGACGTCCTGCGCATTGGTGAACGTGGCGTCTCTCTGTAGCTGTGCGACCAACGCGTAATTCTCACCCTCGGCCAACTTGATTTGTAGTTCGGGCGTGTTAATCGAATTGGGCAGGCCATTAAGGGTGTCGCTAGCATTTTTTTGTGTGCTCAAATACTCGAGCAGGCGAGCGCCTGCGTACAGGCCATCATCGAAGCCATACCAGCGCTCCTTGAAAAACACGTGACCACTCATCTCGCCCGCAAGCAGGGCGCCGCTCTCTTTCATTTTTTCTTTGATGAAGGAATGTCCCGTCTTCCAAAGCGTAGGCTTCCCACCATGCTGGGTAATCCAACTGAATAATTTGCGCGTCGACTTAACGTCAAAGATAATCTCTGCGCCGGGGTTGCGTCCCAAGACGTCAGCAGCAAATAACATCAGCTGCCTGTCCGGAAATATAATACTCCCATCTTTGGCCACCACGCCCAAACGATCTCCATCGCCATCGAAAGCCAAGCCCAGCTCGCTGTCATTATTGGCAATTGTTCGAATCAGGTCACGTAAGTTCTCTGGCTGAGATGGATCGGGATGGTGATTGGGAAAGTTGCCAT
>DKNB01000069.1 GCA_002470125.1 Gallionellales bacterium UBA7399
TTCCGGATTTCAAGACCGGCGATACCGTGGTAGTTAATGTCAACGTGGTCGAAGGCGAGCGCAAACGCGTGCAGGCTTTTGAGGGCGTGGTGATTGCCAAGCGTAATCGTGGCCTAAATTCATCTTTTATAGTGCGTAAAATTTCTGCCAGTGAGGGTGTTGAGCGTACATTTCAAACATACTCAACAGCTATTGCCAGCATTGAGGTTAAGCGCCGTGGCGATGTGCGTCGAGCGAAGCTTTATTACTTGCGTGATCGCTCTGGAAAATCTGCGCGTATTAAGGAGAAGCTCCCAAATCGTAAAGCTGTGTAAGTATTTTTTTGTCATCAATATGGTGACATTGTTCAACATCAGGCTGGTGCACATGCAACCAGCCTGATGCTTTTGGAAGGCGGCTCTACCTCACTTTTGGTGAGACATTAGTTTTGTCGTTGGTGTATGGTAGTCAGTATTTGCCGGACGACATTATTGGCCAAGCAATCGATCTCGACGATTCCTGGCATATGGCGTAACCAAGTGAGCTGTCTTTTGGCTAATTGTCGTGTAGCGGCAGTGCCCTTATCGAACAACTCCGTCTCACTTATTTCTTGTGTAAGAAATTTCCATGCTTGACGATAACCGACGCAGCGCATAGATGGCAAGTCTTGGTGCAGCGTGTACATCTCCTGTAGTGCGCGTAACTCGGCTACCAAGCCATGTTTTAACATAATAGAAAATCGTGTGGCGATACGAGTGTGTAGTTGATCTCGGCTGCTGGGGGTAAGTGAAATTTGTACAGTGTTATATGGTAGAGGGCGCTTATTGGTGTCATTGAGTAGCATGGACATAGGCTGACCCGTTAGTTGATAAATTTCCAATGCGCGTTGTATGCGCTGAGCATCGTTTGGTTTTAATCGCTCGGCCGTTCTAGGATCAATTTTGTTTAATTCCGCATGCAATGCGGGCCAGCCAATACTTACGGATCTTTCTTGCAAGGATGTACGTATAGCCAAATTTGCCTTGGGTAATTCATTTAAACCAAATCGCAGGGCGTGAAAATACAACATGGTGCCACCCACCAGTAAAGGAATTCGCCCACGCTGAGTAATATCCTTCATGAGACGTAGTGCATCATGGCAAAAAGTAGCAGCTGAATAGCTGTCAGTTGGACTTAATATATCTATTAGGTGGTGTGGTGTATGCGCAAGGATTTCGAGGCTGGGCTTCGCTGTTCCGATGTTCATGTCTCGATATATCAACGCGGAATCTACGCTGATAATTTCCACGGGTAATTGCTGTGCCAACTCTACGGCCGTCTGAGTTTTGCCACTGGCAGTAGGGCCCATCATGAAAATGGCAAGAGGTAGTGCACTCATTTTACGTGCTGTGATATCTGATTGATATGAATATAAAAATTATTCATTTTTTGTTTAACCTTAAGTTCTGATTGCACGTCATGGAATCAATGACCTGCAGCAAAAACTTGCAACCCCCGTTTTGATGTATTTTCTTCACTCCTTCGAGCTTCCTTGGCTATATGCATAGGCTTCCAGCTTTCTGGTAACAGTTTAACCTGCGGCCCTATGAAGATGATCTAATTCAGCATTGCTGCGAGGGAATTATAGCTTTTTCATGCCGTGGGCTGTGCGGTCTAAGGGATAAAATCGTATAATGTAGCGTTAAGGAAATCTATTGGTTGTTTCGTGGGATTCTGTTTTGTTAATGAGGTATGGAAATTAGGAGTTTTGACTGAATGGAAGGTTTAAGTTCGCAGCGAGATATTGGTGTGCGTGCGCATACTGAAATGCCCTCTATCCCTAAGTTGAAGCTTGGGTTCGGGACAAAATTTGCAGATCTCTACAGCAGGGAGGGCGCACTTCATATTGATTCTTGCTTTTTGGCTGAATTGACTGGAGTTGAGCCGTTGTTGGCAGAGAGGTTGGTGGCAGCAAGACACGCTCCAGATCAAATGACTCGTCTTGAAGAATCGCAGATGATCATTGAGATGGCACCACATCTAGAGGATTTTATCGGTCAATTGTTCGGCATACAGGCTGAGGTGCAACAACTGGATGAAAGACATCATGAAGCAACGCCGTTATTTTATTGTAAGCGCATGTTTGTGCAACGAAAGGCGGTGCATAAATACAAAGCGGCCGATGCGGTAACTTTCGATGGTGACGAACTGGCAGTGACACTGCTGCAAGCCTTTGGCAGCGCCACAGATGAAATAACCGAAATACTTTTTGCCCGTCACGTTAATGATTGGCTTAATGCCGAGGATGACAATATCGATAATCTAGATATTGCCATGCGTTATGCCGCTTGGGCGACACTCACGGAAGATGGAAAGAGGCGTCATGGACATGGCGTTTTGTTTAGGGTTCCAACCAAGCTAGATTTTAAGCGCCTAGTAGTACCTATTATCCCAGTCGATGGCCTTCAATATGTCGCTCACCGCCTTGCAGATGATCACTTGCGTGAGCGTGATGGCTTTACGCTTACCGACAAGGGGATCAATTTGACTGGCGCCCTAGGGGAGGCAAATTATTGTATTTGGTGCCATGAGCAGGGCAAGGACTCCTGCTCCAAGGGCCTGCGCGAGAAAGCGCCGGCCGGCGGGTACAAGAAATCTCAGTTCGGCGTGACCCTCGCAGGGTGCCCGCTGGAAGAAAAGATCTCCGAGTTCCACCTCGTGAAGACCCGCGGCCAGCCGCTCGGGGCGCTGGCGATGATCTGCGTCGACAACCCGGTGGTCGCCGCCACGGGCCACCGCATCTGCAATGACTGCATGAAGGCCTGCATCTACCAGAAGCAGGNNCATGAGCAGGGCAAGGATTCTTGTTCAGTCGGTTTGCAAGAAAAAAAAGGGATTGAACTTAATACCCCTCGGTTTAAAAAAAATACTTTTAATACGTTGCTGACTGGTTGCCCCGTGGATGAGAAGATATCTGAATTTCACAAGGTGAAAGCTTCGGGTTTTGCATTGAGTGCGCTGGCCGTTATTACTATAGATAATCCAATGTGCGCCGCGACCGGCCATCGTATCTGTAACGATTGTATGAAATCCTGTATTTATC
>DKNB01000024.1 GCA_002470125.1 Gallionellales bacterium UBA7399
ACGATGCGCTCAATGTATGCCGGGGCTATATCGTGCTGAGAATAGGAGCCCATGCCGTGACTGAGATTGCCCTCCTCAATGCGCGCCCGTAATGCCTGAATGGTCTTGCCGGAGAGGGTCTCGTCTCCCAAGACTATCTTTAGCCCATTGTAGTCTGGCGGATTGTGACTGCCGGTGATCATGACCGCCGAGTGTGTGCCCAGGTGGTGGGCGGCAAAGTAAACCATGGGCGTAGCAACGCGCCCAACGTCGATGATGTTAATGCCACTTTTTTGGATGCCGCGTGCCAGAGAGGCGGAAAACTCTACTCCGGATAGGCGCCCGTCACGACCAATTGCGATCGTGCTCTGATTCCTTGCCAGGGCCTCCGAGCCGATGGCGTGGCCAATTGCCTCAACTATGCTCGGGGTCAGTGATTTACCGACAATGCCACGAATATCGTAAGCCTTAAAGATTTCCTTGGGTACGCTTGCCATGATCTTGTACTGTTAGGTTGTTATGGTGTATGCGTAGTCATGCGGGCGATCACGTGGCTGCACAGCGAGAACGATGACAGACCACGCTGGCTAGTGATGTCTTTTTGGTGGGTCGCCCTTGAGCTTATAGAGTGTGCCACAGTATGGGCAGCGTGAGTCGCCGGCCTTGTCAACGGGAATGCCCACCCTGGGGTGGGCATTCCATAGACTGGCACCTGGCATGGGGCAATAAAGTGGCAGGTCCGAGGCGGACACCTCTATATAGGCCAGCTTGGTTTGCTCTGTTTTCATCTGATGATTCCTTAAACGTGGGTCAGCCAATTGGCGTACTTTGAGTTTTTACCATTAACACAATCAAAGAACAGTGCTTGCAGGCGTGTGGTCATTGGGCCACGCGTGCCACTGCCTATTGTGCGGTTGTCCAACTCGCATATCGGCGTAACCTCTGCCGCGGTGCCCGTAAAAAAGGCCTCGTCGGCGCAGTACACCTCGTCACGTGTGATGCGCTTCTCGACTAGCTGGATGCCAAGATCGGCCGCTAGCGTAATGATGGCGTTGCGCGTGATTCCTTCCAGGCAGGAGGTTAGGTCGGGCGTGTATAGCTTGCCATTTTTAACGATAAATATATTTTCACCCGCGCCTTCCGCTACGTAACCGTCAACATCTAATAGCAGCGCTTCATCGTAGCCATCGTGTGCCACCTCTTGGTGAGCAAGAATGGAGTTTGTGTACGTGCCAACAGATTTTGAGCGACACATGTTGATGTTCACGTGGTGGCGCGTGAAGCTGGAGGTCTTTACTCGTATGCCGTTTTCCATTCCATGGACGCCCAGGTACGCCCCCCATGGCCATGCTGCGATAGCGACGTGGGTGCTGAGGGCTGTGGCAGCGATACCCATGGCCTCTGAGCCGTAGAATACGATAGGGCGGATGTAGCAAGACTCAAGATTGTTGGCACGCACTACCTCGCACTGCGCCTCACTTAACGTTTTTTTATCGAACGGCATCTTCATCTTAAAGATGTGTGCCGAATTAAATAGGCGGTCGGTGTGATCGCCAAGACGAAATATGGCAGTGCCCTTGGTGGTTTTGTACGCACGCACGCCCTCAAACACCCCCATACCGTAGTGCAGAGTGTGGGTGAGTACATGGGTTGTGGCATCTCGCCAAGGCACGAGCTTGCCGTCATACCAGATAAAACCATCGCGATCAGCCATGGACATGGTTGAGTTTCCTTAGGGGTTAGAGTGACCAATCCAGATTCTAACGCCTTCTGTACACTTTATGAAGCAGTCGTGTGTTTTTTGGAGTCAGGGTCCAATCTTTTAGGTAGCTTACGTGATCGTAGGGTGGGTACGCCCACATTCTTCGGCGGGCCTTTATAATGAGGAGCCAGTCGCACTGGGCGTGCTGCCAAATAACATAAAATTCAAGCGGGTAGTGTGATGGCAGTACCCACAGATGGATCTAGGGGTTAAACTACCCATACTTTTGGTTTTAAATGAATTTACCGTGCGCGTGCAGCGTTACAGTTGTCGTAGGGTTACCTGGCCACTTAATCTATGCTGAGATTTTTCTGGCGCTCCTCTTGGCGCCACATTAACAACCTAACGAAGTTCGCGTTGCTTTGCGCCCTGCTACTGTTGCTCGCTGGTGCGGGAGTGTTGCTGACGCTGCGCTACTGGGTACTGCCGGACATCGAGCGTTATCACGACAGCATTGTTTCTGTGGTTAGCGATGTCGTCGGCCAGCCGGTCACTATCGGCAAAATTCAGGCAGATTGGCGTGGTATTCGTCCTCACCTAGCGCTCATCGATGTACTTATTTTAGATAAACAGGGGCACACGGTGCTCGCATTGCGGCGAGTGGATAATGTGGTGTCGTGGATGTCCGCGCTGACCGGTGGAGTGCGGCTGTCTAGCCTCGAAATTGATCAACCCGACTTGCTGATTAGGAGGGACGCGCAGGGCTTGCTGCACGTTGCCGGTATATCTGTGCTAAGTAGCGTTCCGGGTCAGCTCGTAAATTATGAACTGGCAAATTGGCTGATTAGTCAGGCAAGTATTGTCGTACGTGACGCGCACGTTACCTGGCACGATGAGCAGCGCGCTGCGCCACCGCTGTCATTGAGTCACGCGAACATACTGATTGAAAATAGCGGACACCACCACCGCTTTTCACTGCAGGGGCAGCCACCCGCTGAGCTGTCTGCGCAACTGGATTTACGTGGCGACTTTGTTGGTGTCAGCTTAGACAGCCTAAGCTCCTGGCGTGGAGACCTGTACGGCCGACTGGATTACGCCGACATTGCGGCCTGGGGTGCTTGGCTACCGCTACCCATAACACCACAAAGCGGTAACGGTGCATTACGTGCCTGGATGAGCATAGAAGATGGCAAGCCTAATGAGCTGACCGCTGATCTGGTGTTATCTGGGGTGCGAGCACGGCTGGCCGATAATTTGCCACCCCTGGATCTAGCCAAGCTTTATGGTCGAATCGCATGGCGTCACGTGGCAAACGGTTTCGAGGTCTCCACACAAAAGTTTTCCCTCAGAACAAACGGTGGCATAGCATTGCAACCGATCGATCTCTACTTGCGATTCGTGGGGGCCGTCGACCAAAAGCCATCCAGTGGTGAGGTCCGCCTCAACATGCTGGACATGAGCAACCTCTCCAGCCTGAGCCACTTCATGCCGGTACCGTCTAGTTTTGAGCGGCAGCTGTCTGAGCTCGCACCACAGGGTCAGGTCTTCGATCTCAAGGCAAAGTGGGAGGGAGGCTTTGATAGCCTACTAGGCTATAACATCAAGGCACGCTTTGATAAGGTGTCCATACGTCGCACCGACAAGTTTCCAGGATTTGCTGGGCTGAGTGGTCAGGTGGATGGCAGCGAAGTGGCTGGTACGCTATCGCTAAATGCGCGTAACGTGATAGCGGATGCACCACTTGTGATGCCAGAGCCGCTGGCACTTGACTCACTGAGCGGCCGATTCGATTGGCGAAGAAATAATCGCGGGGTGGAGATAAAGTTTAACAAGGTTCGTGTGGCCAACGCCGACCTTGAGGGGGATTGCTTTGGTAGCTACCAGGATATACCACAAGGCTCTGGCGTCATTGACTTGTCCGTTAATCTGGCACGCGCAAATATGCGCCACACCGACCGCTATATCCCATCGGCCGCCCTGGGTATCGAGGCCCGTAGCTGGATACGTAACGCACTAATCGATGGCCAGGTTGACGATTTTCATTTGATACTAAAGGGGGGCTTGAACGACTTTCCATTTGAAGGGAATCGTAGCGGCACCTTCCAGATTCGGGCGCACGCGAATGGGGTGGCGATAGAGTATGCGAAGGGGTGGCCACGTGTGGATAGCGCCGGTGTCAATCTGCTCATTCAGGGAAAGCGTCTCGAGGTGACCGCACCGACTGCCATGACAGTGGGCGCACCCCTAAAGGACGTCAGCGTGGTCTTGCCCGACATAAGAAGCCCTGGGCTGCCATTGCAGATACGTGGCGAGTCAGATGGCGAGACAAGGCACGCGCTGAGCTTTATTCAAAAGAGCCCAGTGCACGGATATCTAGATGATGTTACCAGCAGCATCACCTCGAGCGGGGGTGGCAAGCTTAACCTGCAGATGAGCATCCCGCTGAGCGGGAGCGGATCCCCCGTGGTTTCCGGAAGGTATCGATTCATTGATAACGAGATAAACCTTGGCAAGGGCATCCCAATCTTGCGTCAGGTGAGTGGCGACCTGCTATTTAGTGAGTCGTTTATGCGCACGCAAAATGTTACCGCCAAGATATTGGGCGGGGAGGCTGCGCTGTCCATAAAGAGCGGTAAGGATGGCGCGATATATGCCAAGGTATCCGGTCACGCAAGCGTTGACACGCTGCGTGAGGTGCTACCCCACGCTCCACTAGAGCATCTGCACGGTAGTAGCGACTGGGAGTCAGAGATTACGCTGCTGAAAAAGCAAACCGGGGTGGTGCTAACCTCTAATTTGGTTGGACTCTCCTCTGACCTGCCGGTACCGTTTGCAAAGCGTGCAGAAGAGGTGGTGCCATTTCGCTTTGAAGTGAGTGGCGCCAACGCACACCAGGATCTTGTGTACGTGCAGTACGGCACGCTCCTCGGTGCAAAGTTTTTACGCTGGGATGAGGGCGGCGAGCGAATTGTTAAGCGGGGTACGATAAAATTTGGCAGTTCCGGAAAGTGGTTGGAGAAGGAT
>DKNB01000080.1:0-1267 GCA_002470125.1 Gallionellales bacterium UBA7399
ACCCGATGGACCTGAAGCGCGGCATAGACAAGGCGGTACTGACCGTTGCGACCGAGCTGAAGAAGCTGTCCAAGCCATGCACCACCTCCACCGAGATCGCCCAAGTTGGATCGATATCAGCGAACTCGGACTCCAACATCGGCAAGATTATTGCTGATGCGATGGAAAAGGTTGGCAAGGAAGGCGTCATTACCGTTGAGGATGGCAAGTCACTCGACAATGAGCTTGAGTTGGTTGAGGGTATGCAGTTCGACCGTGGCTACCTGTCACCCTACTTCATCAACGACCAAGAGAAGCAGAACGTGGTGATGGAGAACCCCTACATCCTACTACACGACAAAAAAATATCTAACATCCGTGACCTCTTGCCGTTGCTAGAGCAAGTTGCTAAGGCGGGTCGTCCGATGCTGATCATCGCCGAGGATGTAGACGGCGAGGCGCTGGCTACCCTAGTGGTAAACAACATTCGCGGGATCCTGAAGACGGTTGCGGTTAAGGCCCCAGGCTTTGGCAGCAGACGCCAATCCATGCTGGAAGACATCGCTATCCTGACTGGCGGCACGGTCATCGCCGAAGAGGTTGGTCTGTCATTGGAAAAGGCGACCCTGGCGGACTTGGGTCAAGCAAAACGTATCGAGGTGAACAAAGAGAACACCATCCTGATCGATGGCGCGGGTAACGAAGAGGCGATCCAGGGCCGTATTTCTCAAATCTCTAAGCAGTTTGAAGAGGCAACCAGCGACTACGACAAAGAGAAGCTCGTAGAGCGCAAGGCCAAGTTGGCTGGTGGTGTGGCGGTGATCAAGGTTGGCGCTGCGACCGAGGTCGAGATGAAGGAGAAGAAGGCGCGCGTGGAGGATGCTTTGCATGCAACCCGTGCGGCAGTAGAAGAAGGTATCGTTCCTGGCGGCGGTGTTGCCTTGCTGCGTGCCAAGGCGGTAGTAGCAGGTCTAAAGGGAGACAATGACGACCAAAATGCGGGTATTACCATTGTGTTGCGTGCCATGGAGTCACCCCTCCGTTGCATCGTCGACAATGCTGGTGATGAGCCTTCTGTGGTGGTCAACAAGGTCCTTGAAGGTAAGGGTAACTACGGCTACAACGCCGCAAGTGGCGAGTACGGTGATATGTTGGCGATGGGCGTGGTTGACCCTACCAAGGTTACTCGTATCGCCTTGCAAAATGCCGCATCTATTGCCGGCCTGATGTTGACTACGGGTTGCATGGTGTCCGAGCTGCACGAGGACAAGCCCGCAGTTGATATGGG